>NZ_JBTOLW010000016.1:0-76884 GCF_054552115.1 Pseudohaliea sp.
AAAAAAAGCTTCCTCTCGTTTTTCGGTTGTGTTGTTGGGGGGGCCCCCCCGTTCTCCCCCCGGTACCTGTTTGGGGGGGGCCCCCCCCCGCAGCCGCCCCTGACGCTCTGGAAAATCGAACAAGCTGGCAGCACGGCAAGGCACAGGGGAGAGCACGGGATACTTCTCTCACAAAGCGTGTATCGGGGAGCGACTGAGAGAAGTATCCCGTGCTCTCCCCGGCGAACTGTGCGAACTGTGCAACCTGTACGAAAGCCGGAAAAGTAGAAAACGGCCCGCCGGGATCCGGCGGGCAGCAGAGGAAGGACTGGTCAGTCGTCGTCCTTGAACATGATCTCACGGGCGAGCACGCTGCTCATGAGCGTGCGCAGTTCCTCGCGATCCCGGGCGGCTTCCTCGACCTCGTCATCGTCTTCGCCCATCTCGTCCATGAGGTCGTCGTAGTACTCCCAGGGCGTATCGAGCATGGCGGCAGCTGACGCCCACTCCACCATGAGCCAGAGGTCCGGCTCGCCATCCCGGGGGTGGACATTGCTCAGCATCATGTAGCTGAGCACCTTGCCATCCTTCTTGAGGGCCTCCATCTGCGAGCGCCAGAGCCCGGAGATATCACCGACGTAGTCATCGAAACGCGTGGGCTTGGTATCGATGCTCGATATGGCCCAGAAACTGCCGCCCTTGAAATTGTCCTGCGCCGTGGCAGCGAGGGGCAGCGTCAGCGCCAGGACCGCGGCCATGAATAGTCTCAACATGTTGTTCTCCTTGGTTTTTATGCTGAAGTGGTGAGCGTCCGCAGCAACCGCTGGCGCCGGTGTCAGTGCCTTCAGGTGGCAACCGCGCACCCTTTCAAGCTAGTTCACGGGCCGGATAGCGCAAGGCCTTTCGATCGTTGAGGCGCAGCGGGCGGCCGTCACGACCGCGGTGTACACTAGCCCGGCCATGTCCGCCCTGCCCTACAGTGAGCTCATCGCCGTCGCCGTCGTGCTCTTCTACCTGCTGGCCATCGGCTCGGCGATCGAGGCGGTGATGACCGTGCGCACTGCCCAGGGCGCCATTGCCTGGGTGATCTCGCTGCTGACCCTGCCCTACCTGTCCGTGCCGCTCTACCTGGTCTTCGGGCGCAACCGCTTCAACGGCTACTTCGAGCAGCGGGCGGAAATCGAGGCGCAGACCGAGGCCCTCTCGGAAGACACCCTCGCCGCCGTGCGCCAGCACATCCTGCCGGCAAGCGCCGATCTGCCGCTCTACAACAGCCTGCGCCGGCTGGCCCGGCTGCCGGCGACCGGTGGCAACCGGGTCGAACTGCTCATCGACGGCCACGCGACCTTCCGCAGCATCATGGCCGGCATGGAGAGCGCGGAGCGCTACATCCTGTTCCAGTTCTATATCATCCGCGACGACAGCCTGGGCGCGCGTATCGGTGACATCCTGGCGCGCAAGGCCACCGCCGGCGTCCGCGTGTACCTGCTCTACGACGAGATCGGCTCCCCTCGCTTCAACCGCACACCACTCTTCCGGCGCCTGCAGCGGGCGGGGGTGCGCCTGGCCGCCTTCAACACCACCCAGGGTCGGCGCAACCGCTTCCAGCTGAACTTCCGCAACCATCGCAAGATCGTCGTCGTCGACGGTGCCTGCGCCTGGATCGGCGGGCACAACGTCGGCGACGAGTACCTCGGCCTCGGCCGGCGCGGCCCCTGGCGGGACACGCACCTGCGCCTGGAAGGGCCCGGCGTGATGGGCGCGGAGCTTGCCTTCGCCACGGACTGGCGCTGGGCGACGCAGCGCGGCATCGACCTCGAATGGCGCTACCGGGGCGACGTGCCGGGCAACAGCGCCGTGCTCATCTTCCCCTCCGACCCGGCGAGCGACTTCGAGGAGGCGGGCCTCATGTACCACGAGGTCATCGCCTCCGCCCGCCACCGCATCTGGATCGCCAGCCCCTATTTCGTACCCGACCGCAGCATCATCTCGGCGCTGCAGCTGGCGGCGCTGCGCGGCGTGGATGTGCGCGTGCTGATCCCGGACCGGCCGGACAAGGTGGTGGTGGGCATGGCGAACTGGGCTTTCACGAGGGAACTGCTGCCGGCGGGCATCCGCATCTACCGCTACCGTGACGGCTTCCTGCACCAGAAGGTCTTTCTCATGGACGACCGGCTCGCCGGGGTCGGTACCGCCAACTTCGACAACCGCAGCTTCCGCCTGAACTTCGAGATCACCGCGCTGGTCCATGATCCGGGCTTCTGCGCCGAGGTGGAAGCCATGCTGGTGAGCGACTTCGCCGACTCGCGGCTGGTAGAGGAAGCGGAGCTTGCCGGGAAACCGTTCTGGTTTCCCTTCGCGATGGGCGCGGCGCGGCTGCTGGCCCCCGTACTCTAGCCGGACGGCTCAGTCGCGCCAGGCGGTCGGGTCGATGTCGACATCACGCCAGGCCGCGGGGTCGAGGCGCGGTTCCCCGCCCGCCGCCAGCTGCGCATCGTAGTCACGCAGGAGCCGCATCGCCAGCGGGTACATCCACAGGAGCCCGATGAGATTCACCAGGCCGAGCAGGCCCATGGTGAGATCGGCGAAGCCGAACACCGTGCCCAGATCCTGGGCGGCACCCCAGAAGACCAGGCCGAGCACCGCCACGCGGAAGACGGTGAACAGGCGCTGGTCCTCCTCGCGGAAGAAATTCAGGCTGTTCTCCCCGAGGTAGTAGTTGTACATGATCGAGCTGAAGGCGAAGAGCACCAGGCACACGGACAGGAACTGTGCGCCCCAGGGGCCGACGTGGCTGGCCAGCGCGCCCTGGGTGAGCGCCACGCCCTCGACGCCCACGTCACCGGGCACGTACAGGTCCGAGAGCAGGATGATCAGCGCCGTGCAGCTGCACATGATGAGGGTGTCGATGAACACGCTGAGTGCCTGCACCACTCCCTGGTTCGCCGGGTGCGGTACGTGGGCCACGGCGGCGACATTCGGCGCGCTGCCGAGGCCGGCCTCGTTGCTGAACAGGCCCCGCTTCACACCCTGCATCACGGCGACGCCGAGGCCGCCGCCGACGGCGGGCTCGAGGCCGAAGGCGCTCTTGAAGATGAGGGCGAAAACGGCGGGGACCTCGCCGATGTGCAGACCGATGACCACCAGCGCAGAGAGCAGGTAGCTCACCGCCATCACCGGCACGACCACCTCCGCCACGCGGGCGATACGCTTGATACCGCCGAAGATGGTGATGCCGAGAATGAGTACGAGGGCGCCGCCGGATGCCCAGGGCGGCACGCCGAAAGAGGCTTCCAGGGAGGTCGCCACGACGTAGGATTGCACCGCGTTGAAGCCGAGGCCGAAGGTGATGAGCAGCAGCACCGAGTAGACCACGGCGAGGCCGCGCTGGCCGACACCGTGTACGAGGTAGTAGGCGGGCCCGCCGCGGTAGGTACCACCGGGCTCGTGGCGCTTGAACAGCTGCGCAAGGGAGCATTCGAAGAAGCTGGTGGCCATGCCCATGAGGCCGATGAGCCACATCCAGAACACGGCGCCCGGGCCGCCCAGGGTGATCGCGACCGCGACACCCGCGATGTTGCCCCCGCCGACGCGGCCGGCCACGCTCACCACCAGGGCCTGGAAGGAGCTGACGTGGCCGGCCTCGTGATGCAGGGCGCCGGCCAGCACGCGCCACATGCGCCGGAAATAGCGGAACTGCACGCCACGCGAGGCGACGGTGAACAGCAGGCCAACGCCCACCAGGACCACCAGCAGGAGCTGGCCCCAGAGAAAGTCGTTCGCCGCGAGCAGAACGGGGGGCACGGCTACTCCGTCACGCCCATGATGAAGATCACCGCCAGCGCCGGCGGCACCACGTAGCGCACCGCGAGGTACCACAACCGGTGACCGGTGGGCGACAGGGTCGTGAGCTCGTCACGGCTCTCGTCCTTCAGCATGAACCAGCCCGCGAACAGAGCGATGAACAGCCCGCCCAGGGGCAGCAGGATCTGGTTCGAGAAGAAGTCCATGGTGTCGTTGAAGTTGCGGCCGCCGATACGCAGTTCACCGAGCACGTTGTAGGAGAGGATGCTCAGGATGCTGAGCACGGCGACGCTGCCAACCACCACCACCGCGCTCTTGTGCCGGGCGATGCCGTACTGTTCCTCGATCCATGCGTTCACCGATTCGATGAGGCCCACCATGGAGGTGATCGCCGCCACCGAGAGCATCAGGAAGAAGAGCACGCTGAACAGGTAGCCACCGGGCATCTGCGCGAAGGCCACGGGGAGCGTCTGGAAGATAAGGCCCGCGCCGGCGCCCGGGTCGAGTCCGAAGCGGAACACCGCGGGGAAGATCACGAGACCGGCGAGGAGCGCGACCATAGTGTCGGCGATAACCACGATAAACACCGAGTTGGTGATGCTGATGCTGCGCGGCAGGTAGGAGCCGTAAGTCATCATGCCGCCCATGGCGACGCCGATGGAGAAGAACGCCTGGCCGATGGCGGCAAGCAGCGTGCCGAAACCGACCTTGCTCCAGTCCGGCGTGAACAGCCAGGCCAGCGCGTCGGTGAAGCCGTCCGAGAAGGCGTTGAAAATGGCCAGGAAGACCAGCAGCGCGAACATCAGTGGCATCATGATGGTGACGGCGCGCTCGATGCCGTCCTTCACCCCGGCGTAGATGATCAGCCCGGTAATGGCGAGCCCCGCCAGGGTCCAGAACAGCATGCCGTCGTTGCTCGCGAGCACGGCACTGAACTGTGCTTCGGCGTTGGTCGTGTCGATGCCGGCGAAGCCCGTCGTAATCGCCTTGAACAGGTACCAGAGCACCCAGCCCGCCACCACCGAGTACACGACCTCGATGCTGAAGGCGGCGAGCAGCCCCATGCCGCCGACGAGCCCCCAGGAGCGGGAGCGGCCGCTGCGCGCGGCCACCCGCGCCATGGCGATGGGCGGCGCGGCGTCACCGCGGCGGCCGATGAGGAGTTCCGCCATGAGCACGGGGACGCCGATAATGAAAACGCAGACCAGGTAGATGATGACGAAGGCGGAACCGCCGTTCTCGCCGGCGACATAGGGGAAGCGCCAGATATTGCCGAGCCCGACGGCGAAGCCCACCGACGCCATGAGAAAACCGAACCGGGACGACCAGTGCGCGTGGGCACCGCCAGCTGCTGCCATCGGGGAACTCCAGGATTATTCTGCTATCGCGCGAGTCTACACAAAAGGTCCCGGCGGTGCAGCGCTCGCGCGCGCAGCCCCGCCGGTGGCGCGTCAGCTTCCGAGCGGCCGCGTGGCCTCCGCGAGCCAGGCGGCGGTGGCGGCGTCCAGGTCCGGCGACAGCGTCTCACGCACCCGTGCGTGGTAGCCGTCCAGCCAGGCCCGCTCATCGGCGGAGAGCAGCTCGGGGACGACCAGGCGCAGGTCGAAGGGCGCGAGCGTGAGCGCCTCGAAGCCGAGCATGGGTTTCTCGAAGGCCGGGTTGTCGATGGCCTGCACGGCGACGAGGTTCTCGCAGCGCATGCCAAAGGCCTCGTCGCGGTAGTAGCCGGGCTCATTGCTCACGATCATCCCGGGCGCCAGGGCGGTATCGTTCCAGGCCTTGGCGATGCGCTGCGGGCCCTCGTGCACGCTGAGAAACGCCCCGACACCGTGCCCCGTGCCGTGGTCGTAGTCGCAGCCCGCCTGCCAGAGGAACCGCCGGGCCAGGGCGTCCAGGTGCGTGCCCGTGGTGCCTGGCGGGAACACCGCGGTGTCGAGAGCGATATGTCCCTTGAGCACCCGGGTGAACAACCGGCGCACGGCGTCGCCCGGGTCGCCGATGGCGACGGTGCGGGTGATATCGGTGGTACCGTCGAGGTACTGGCCGCCGCTGTCGACGAGGTAGACGCTGTCTGTCTCGAGGAGCGCCGGCGTGTTGTCGCGGTGGTTGTAGTGGCACATGGCCGCATTGGCACCGGCGGCGGAGATCGTGTCGAAGGACGGTTGGCGGAACAGTGGCTGCTCCCGGCGGAACGCGAGCAGCTGCTCCGCGAGCTGCGCCTCGTCGTGCAGGCGCCCGGCCGCCACCTCGCCGTCGAGCCAGGCGAGGAAACGCACGACAGCGAGGCCGTCGCGGCGGTGCGCCTCGCGCGCGCCGGCGATTTCCGTGTCGTTCTTGCAGGCCTTGGGCAGGAGCACCGGGTCGGCGCCCGCCTTCAGCGTCGCCCCCGCCTCGCGCAGCGCACGCTGGGTCCAGGCGTTGGCCGTCACCGGGTCCGCCAGCACGGTTCTGCCGGCGCAGGCGCCCAGCACCTGCACCGCATCGGCCTCGGCATAGACGGCAACGCCCTGGCCCACGTGGTCGTGAAAACCCTGCGGCAACCGGCCCGGGTGGCAGACGAGGTCGAGCTCGCCGGAGCGGTGGAGGATGCCCCAGGCCTGCAGGACCGGCGTGCGCGGCACGTCCTCGCCACGCACGTTGAGGAGCCAGCTCACCGAGTCGGGCGCGAACACCAGCGCCGAGTCCGCCCCGGCCTCCTCGAGGGTGGCGCCGATGCGCCGGCGGCGCTCGCGGCTGCTCTCGCCGGTATAGCGGGTATCGAGAAGCAGGGCCGGCTCGACCGCAGGCGCGGGACGATCGGCCCAGGCGGCGTCGATAGGGTTGTCGGGGTCGGCGACGAGGGTGATACCGGCATCGCCGAGCTGTCGTTCCGTGGCCTCGAACCAGGCCAGGCTGTGCAGCCGGGGATCACAGGCCACGCGGGCGCCCCCGGGCAGCTGCTGCGCCAGCCAGGCGACGGGCGGCTCCTCGAGGAGGTGGTGGATCGAGAAGGCCGAGCTGTCGACCTGCCGGCGGACCTGAACCGTGTAGCGGCCATCGACGAAAACCGCCGCGCGATCCGCCAGGACCAGGGCGACCCCCGCCGAACCGGTGAAGCCGGTGAGCCAGCGCAGGCGCTCGTTGTGCGCCGGCAGGTATTCGCCAAGGTGCTCGTCGGCGCGCGGAACGACCAGCGCATCGTAGCCGCGCTCCGCAAGCAGCGGGCGCAGGGCATGCAGGGCATCGGTCATGGAATCTCCAGCAGTCTCCGGGTAGGGGGATAGGCCTCAGTCGAGGCGGTCGAAGTCTTCCTTGCCGACGCCGCAGTCCGGGCAGAGCCAATCCTCGGGCAGGTCTTCCCAGCGGGTGCCCGGGGGAATGCCCTCGTCCGGCAGGCCCTCGGCCTCGTCGTAAATGAAGCCACAGACAATGCACTCGTACTTGTGATAGGCGTCTGCCATGGTGTCCTCCCGGGTTCTAGCGTTGAAATGGACGTTGATGTCAGCGTTGAAGCTCGCCGTCGAGCACCAGCCGGAAACCCCGGTCCGTCGGCGTCGCGAGCAGCGACAGGGCCTCTGCGAGGGGCCGGGGCAGGGATCGTTCGCTGGTCAGGGTGAGATCGATACGGTAGCCGCGCTCCGCCAGGCCCAGGGTGCCAACGGCCTCCAGGGGGCCCGCCAGGGTCAGTACCTCACCCTGCACACCACCGCCGTCCCCGCCGGTGGCGGGGACGAAGTCTACCGCGTAGCTGCCGAGGGCAAAACGGCTGCCGGGGGCATCCCAGGCCGCCCGCTCCCAGGTCATGCGTCCCTCGAGGGTCTGCACCAGCCCGTCGGCGATGGCCAGGTGCGCCAGGTCACCGGCCAGGCGGCCGCTGAGCGCGACCGGGGCGACTTCCTTGAGCAGGGCGGCGTCGACGGCAAAGCGCGCGTCGCTCACCCGCAGCTCATCACCACCGCGCCAGCTCACGGTGCCGGCGAGACGCTGATCTCCCCAGGCGGCTTCGACCGTGGCCGTCGGGCGCGCAAGAACCAGGGACAGGGGCGAGAGCTGCCAGCGCAGGCCGCCGAGGTGAAACCAGCCGCCCGGCGTCGCGACCAGTGCCCGCGCCGCCCGGCCCCGCCAGAGCGTGCCGGCGTAGCCGTCGGCGGCGATCGACGCCGGGGGCAGTACCCAGCCCGCCAGCCTCGCCGGCAGCAGCGCCACCACCGCCAGCAGGACGCCGGCGGCCAGCAGGGAGAGAACGAGGACCCTGCGCACGCGGCGTCAGGCGCCCAGGCCGAGACGCACGGTGGCGTTGACGCGGCCCGGCGTGCCGGCCCGGCTGATGGCGACCTCGCCCACGATGACCCCCTCCTCGTTCTCGAGGCGGTGGAGCCAGGCGAGCAGGTCATCGAAGACCGCAGCCTCGAAGCGCACCTGCACCTCGCCGCGGCTGTTCGGCTGCAAGCGGCTGACGGCGAGGCCCGCCCCACTGGTGCTGCGGTTGATCAGCGCCACCAGGTTGCCGCGCTGCCCGGCACCGCTGCCGCCGGCACGCAACGCGAGAATCTCGGAGACCATGGCATCGACCCGCTGCAGCACGACAGCGGTGGCGTCGTTGCGCTGGGCCATCTCGTTGCGCGCATCGCGCAGCGGCGTCCACAGCAGCATCCAGCCCGTCCAGGCGATGACCGCGAGGCCCATGAGCAGCAGGCTCAGCTGCTCGCGCGGGGTAAACCGTTCCAGCCAGCGCATCAGCTGCGTCCCCCGACGCGCAGCCTTGCGCGCACGCCGTCACCGTCGTTGGTGCTGCTTTCCATCACCGCCTCGACCCCGGCGCCGGCGAGGCCGGCGCGGATCCGCTCGACCGCGCCGAAGTCGGGCGCGCGGATGTTCAGACGCATCTCGCTGCCGCGCTCGCTGTAGTTCAGGCTCTCGATTGCGGTGCCCCCCTGCGCCTCCATCACCGCGCCCACGCGCCCGAGCAGGCTGGTAAAACCGCTGCCCTGGCCCGATCCCTTGAGCGACGCCAGCTGGCGGCGCAGCTGTGTTTCCGCATCGACTACCGCACCGCGCGGGTAGGCCTCCCGGTAGCGCTCCTGGATCGCCTCGCGCAGGGAGAGATTGACGGCACGCAGCTGCCGGTACTCGGCCGCGGTGGCAGCGAGCTGCAGCGCGAAAGCCACGCCGAGCACCACCGCCACCCGCTGCCACCGGGACCACCAGCGCCGCAGCGGCAGCCGCGGCGCGTAAGCGCCCTGGCGGAGGTTCGGCCGGTCACCGGCGCCCGCCTCGAGCCAGAGCGCCTGGGCGAACCCGCCGCGCCGCCACTGACAGCAGCCGAGAAGCGCCTCCGGAAGCAGGGCCGTGTCGGCGACCTGGTCCTCGCCGTAGATCACCACTGCCCCGGGCGCTTCGTTGCCGTCGAGGAGCGCGGCGAGCAGCGGCGGCAGCAACTCCCGCTCCACCGCCGTACCGGCGCCCGCACCGTGGCGCAGGAGCGCGCGGTCGCCCTCCAGGAGCAGGCACCACTCGCCTTCCCGCCAGGGCAGGAGCAGTGGCTCCGGCGTCCAGCAGGTGACGGCGGGCAGCGCGGCAAGGGCCTCGGCCCAGGCAGCCATGCGCTCGTGCCGGCAGAGCATGGCCGTGTAGTCGAGGCCACCGCGATGGTGCGAAGCGACGTGCAGGGCCTCGATCTCCTCGGCGACGGCCTCCTCCAGCATGAAAGGCAGTGAGGCGTGCAGGTGTTTCTTTTCTTCCGGCGTGACCGTGAGCTCGACGAGGCGCACGTCCTCGCCGGGCGCGGCAAAGACCACCGCCTCCCGCCGCTCCGCCAGCAGCCCCGAGAGCCGCTCGGCGACGCCGGCCTCGCTCACGGGCACCGGTCCGTCGCTGCTGCCGGCGCTGTACCAGCACAGTTCACCGCCGGCGAGGCGGAGCACGTTGAGGTTCTCGCTCACGGACGTCTCTTGAAGGGTTGGGCCATGGCAGGTCACAGGCTACCGCTGGCACGCAGCACGCTGCGCACATCGCGGAATTCACGGTGCAGCACACTGTACAAGCGCTGCTCCCGGTCGGCAATCTCGACGCGGGCGGCAAGCAGGAACCAGCTCGAGGACTCGCCGAGGAGCGTCGCCACCGCCTCCAGGGGGGCACCGCCGAACACCGGGTCCTCGAGGAAGGCGCGCCTGTCGGCGAAACCGACACGCCGCCGCTGCTCCACCAGTGCCTCCACGTCGCCCGCGGGCAGCGGTTCAAGGCTGCCGTCGCGGTTCACCGCGCGCAGCAGCGCCGGGGGCATGGTATGGATGTTGAGCCCGGCGGGGTTCTCCGGCCACACGGTCACCAGCGGCTCCAGGCGGGCATAGAGCGCCGGAGTAACGCCCGCGACGGCGCGCAGCTCGCTGACGCTCGCCATCGGCCGGTTGGCCGCCCGGTAGGCCGGCGTGCGCACGACATAACTGTCGTCCTCGGCGCCATTCGGCCGCGGCACCCGGTCTGCATCCAGCCAGTCGCCGATAGCTTCGGTGACGGCGATGGCCGTGGCCTGGTCCATGGCCAGCTCCTCGAAGCTCAGGAGCAGGCGGATGAAGAACGCCTGCGCCGGCGTCCAGGACGGCAGCCCGCCGGCTTCCTCCGCCTCGCTCTGCGCCGCGAGCAGGTTGAGGTTGAAGCGGCCCTGCAGATCCTGCAGGTTGCCCGTGAGCCAGCCGCCCTCGTCGAGCGCATAGGGGGCACTCTCCTGCGCCCAGAGCTCCGTGAGGTCATCCCGCGGCGCATCGCGCTGCTGGTCCAGCTCGTAGTCGCGTGCAAGGGCGAGCGCGGCCAGCGCCTCGGCGCCCCGCAGGTAGGCCCAGGACTGCTCGGCGAGCAGCTGGTTGCCGGTCCGGCGGTAGAACAGGCTGAACTCCCGCTGCAGCGCTACCAGGAGCACCGCAGCGAGGGCGAAGACCAGCAGCGCCACCACCAGGGCGACACCGTCCTGGCTCTTGCCGGGACACTTCCGCCCCCTCGCGCTAGGGCCGCGGCAGCGCATAGAGCCTCCTGATTTCGCCAAGGGAGGCAATGTCGATCCGCAGTTCAAGGGCTACCGGGGGGGGCGGCAGCGGGGTATCGACGCCCACGTCGCGGATCCAGCTGCGCTCCCAGTCGCGGCTGTCTATGGCGCTGCCGCGGCCGGCAATGAGCGCATCGAGCCGGGGGAGAAAGCGCAGCTCCAGGCGCTCGACCCCGTCGAGCAGGCGGACACGCCGCGGTTCCACGGAGCTCGCCCGGTCCAGTACGGGCCAGGACAGGCGCCAGAGCGCATCGTCCTCCAGGTAATAGCTCACCCGCTCGAGATGGCTGCGCGGCTGCCCGGCGCTCGGGTGCCAGCCGGTGCGCGTGAGCGTCAGTAGAAAAGGCGCGAGCGGGCCGCCGGAGAGCGCAGGCTCGACATCGCCGAACTCATCGCGCACCGGGCGCGCTGCGAACTGCCGCAGGTCGCGGGAAAGGATCATCAGGGCCCGGTTCAGCTCCTCCGTGCGCCGCGCCACGGCGCGGGTCGCGTCGACGCCGTCGATCACCGCCGAGAGGCCGGCGTAGGCCGCCGCCGCCACGAAGGCGGTGACCGCGAGAGCGATCAGCACCTCCACCAGCGTGAAGCCCCGGCGGTTGCGACGCGCTCCGCTGCGGGAGCCGGGCCCGAGGCTACGGCGCCGGCGCATCGGCGCCCCCGGGGTCCTCGAGATAGCCGACCAGCGTGACCAGGCTGTCGTCGCCCTCACCGGGCGCAAGGCCGACGCGCACGGAGATGCGGTTGAAACCGGGCACCTCCGTGGCCTGGCTGTCGAGCCACCAGTACCAGTCGCGGCCGGCGAGGCGCTCCTCGCCGCTCTCGCTGCCGCGCAGCAGCTGCCCGCGGGCGTCGGCGAGGAGGCGCACCTCCGTGAGCTTGTTGCCCGCCACGAGCCGGGCCAGGGACTTGTCGCGCAGGTAGGCGGTGCCGTCCACCTGCTGGTCCAGGGCGAAGAGCAGCGCCGGCACCGCCAGCGCCACGATGGCGAGGGCCACCAGCACCTCCACGAGCGTGAAGCCGCGGACCCGGTGCTCAGCCATCGCCGGCCTCCAGCGGGTCATCGATGACCTCGATACGGCCGAGGAGATCCCAGCGCAGCTGCCAGAGAAACTCGCCGGTCGCCGCACGGCGGAAGGAAAGGCTGCCCGGCGTGGCCTCACCGCTGGCGTAGAAGATCAACTGGGGCACGCCGTCCGGCGCCGCGTCCGCCCGGCCCCGGTCGAGTACCACCGGCACGCCCTCAAGGGACAGCTCGACGGCCAGGGTCTCGGGAAAAACCAGCGGCTCGAACAACTCGCCCCCACTCAGCGGCCTCTCCCAGGAATCGCTCTCACCCGGTCTCGCTGCCGCAGTGGCGCTCTCCTGCACGCGGCTTTGCTCGCCGCTTCCGGCGCGGCTCAGCACGGCGCCGCGTTCCCCGGGAAGCCGGCGCTCGCGGAAACGCAGCACCGTCACCCGCTCACCGTCGCGCAGTTCCCGGGCAACGAGCACACCGTGGTCACGGCCGCTGAAAGCCGCCTCGTCCCGGGCGTAGGCCGCAACATCGGCGAGGAAGCGCACGTCCTCGGCGAGGCGACGCTCCTCGGCGCCACTGCCCGTGTTCAGGCTGGCCAGCGACACGATGACGATCACGACCAGCAGCACCACGAGCATTTCCAGCAGGCTGAAGCCGCGCTGGCGACGCATGGGGCTACTCCCCGTCGCGCCAGTTACCGATGTCCGCGTTCTGGCCCTCGCCCCCGGAGAGACCGTCGGCGCCCAGGGAATAGATGTCCACCTCACCACGCTCGCCGGGGCTCAGGTAGAGGTAGGGACGGCCCCAGGGATCCATGGGCACCTCGGCGAGGTAGCCGCCCTCCTTGAAGTTGCGCGGTTCCGGATCGAGGGTGCTGGGCTCCACCAGTGCCTCCAGCCCCTGCTCCGTGGTCGGGTAGACGTAGTTGTCGAGGCGGTAGATCTTCAGCGCCGTCTCGATGGCCTTGAAGTCGGCCTGCACCTTCTGTACCCGGGCCTCGTCCGCGCGGTTGAGCACTGTCGGTGCCACCACGCTGATGAGCAGGCCCATGATCACCAGCACCACGAGGATCTCCACCAGGGAGAAACCCGCGCTGCGCGACCGTGTCGTCTGTCGCTTCATATCGTTACCTTCGTCCTTACCTTACCATCGTGTTGAGATCGAAGATCGGCAGCAGGATCGCCAGCACGATCACCAGTACCAGGCCGCCCATGACCACCACCATCAGCGGCTCGAACAGGCCCATGGCCGTACCCAGGGTCATCTCCAGTTCCCGCTCCTGGTTGGCGGCGCTGCGCTCGAGCATGGTCTCGAGTTCACCGCTGACCTCGCCGCTGGCGACCATGTGCACCATCATCGGCGGAAACAGCTCGCTGCGGCCGAGGGCCTTGCTCAGGCTCGCGCCCTCCTGCACCCGCTCGGCCACGCGCAGGCTCTCCTCGCGCAGCACGAGATTGGACAGCACCTGGCCCGCTATGCGCAGCGCTTCCAGCAGCGGCACGCCGCTCGCCATGAGGATACTCAGGGTCGAGGCGAAACGCGCCGTATCCACGGCGACCAGCAGCCGCGAGAGCCCGGGGACCCGCAGCAGCCAGCGGTGCCAGGCGCGGCGCCGCGCCGGCGCGCGCAGGAAGCGGCGCAGGCCGATTGCGAGGGCCGCGAGGGCCAGGAACAGCCACAGGCCCCAGGCCTCCAGGAAATCACTGGTGGCGATGAGGCCGCGCGTGAGGAGCGGCAGCTCCCGGTTGCTGTGGGCAAAGATGCCGATCAGCTCGGGGACCACGAAGACGAGCAGCGCCGTCACCACCGCAACGGCGACGGCGAGGAGGATCACCGGGTAGATCATCGCCATCTTCAGTTTCTGTGCCGTGTACTGGCGCTGCTCGGCGTAGTCCGCGAGCTGCGCCAGCACCGGGCCGAGAAAGCCGGCGTGCTCCCCGGCGTTGACCATGGCCCGGTACATCTCGCTGAACACCTGCGGAAACTCGCCGAGCGCATAGGCGAGCGTGTGCCCTTCGGCCACGCGCGAGCGCACCTGCAGGAGCAGGGCCTTGGTGCCCGCCTTGCGGCTCTGCTCCGCCGCCGCCTGCAGGCACTCGGCGAGCGGCAGGTTGGACAGTACCAGGGTGGCGAGCTGGCGCGTCAGCAGCGACAGGTCCGCCGGACTGACCCGGGGCCCGCCGAGGCCCAGACCCGTGCGCAGGCGCCCCCCCCGGTTCCGGGACGGCCCCCGGTTCGCGGCGCTGACCTCTACCGGGCGCAGGCTCTGCGCGCGCAACTGCTGGCGAACGGCGCGCTCCGAGTCGCCCTCGAGCACGCCGCGCACGAGCTTGCCTCCAGGGTTGAGAGCGCGATAGCGGAAGGCGGGCACGGGCGCCTCAGGCCAGCGCGGTCACGCGCATGACTTCCTCGAGGCTGGTCTGCCCCGAGAGCACCCGCCGGCGTCCGTCGTCCTCGATGCTGGGATACTGGCGCCGCGCCTCGCGCAGCATGTCCTGCTCACTGGCCCCCTCGTGGATCATGGCCCGCAGCTGATCGCGGACCTCGATCAGCTCGTAGATACCCATGCGCCCGCGGTAGCCGCTGTGGTTGCAGTGGTCGCAGCCCAAAGGGCGGAACACGCTGCGGCCGCGGCAGTCCTCGCCGCCGAGGAGCGCCGCCTCGCTGTCGCTGAGCACATGCGGCGCCTTGCATTCCGGGCAAAGCACGCGCACCAGGCGCTGCGCCATGACCCCGAGGAGACTCGACGACAGGAGAAAGGGCTCGATGCCCATGTCCTGGAGCCGGGTCACGGCGCCGATGGCGGTGTTCGTGTGCAGCGTCGACAGCACCAGGTGCCCGGTGAGCGAGGCCTGTACGGCGATCTCAGCTGTCTCCAGGTCACGGATCTCGCCCACCATGACCACGTCCGGGTCCTGGCGCAGGATCGCCCTGAGGCCCCGGGCAAAGGTCATGTCGACCTTCGGGTTCACCTGGGTCTGGCCCACCCCCGGGAGCATGTACTCGATCGGGTCCTCGATGGTGAGGATGTTGCGCTCGGTCCCGTTGATGGCAGCGAGGCCGGCGTAGAGCGTCGTCGTCTTGCCTGAACCCGTGGGGCCCGTGACCAGGATGATGCCGTGGGGGCTGTGCAGCGCCCGACGGAAACCGTTGTAAACGGCCTCGGGCATGCCGAGCTGCGCGAGCTCCAGCTGCCCGGCCTGCTTGTCAAGGAGACGCAGGACCACGCGCTCGCCGTAGGCCGAGGGAATGGTCGACATGCGGATGTCCACGGCATGGCCGGCGATGCGGATGGAGATACGCCCGTCCTGGGGCACGCGCTTTTCGGCGATGTCGAGGCGCGCCATGACCTTCAGCCTTGACACGAGCAGCGGCCCGAGCATGCGCTTCGGCGTGAGCACCTCGCTGAGAACACCGTCGATACGGAAGCGCACCGAGAGGCGGTGCTCGAAGGTCTCGATGTGGATATCGGACGCCTGCTCGCGCACCGCCTGCGACAGGATCGCGTTGATCAGGCGGATGATCGGCGCATCGTCCTCCGCCTCCATGAGGTCGCCGGCGTCGGGGATCTCCTCGGCGAGCCGGCCGAGATCGACGTCGGCGCTGATGTCCTCGGCCATCTGCACGGCCTCGCTGTTGCCACGCTGGTAGGCCTGGCTCAGGCGCTGCTGGAAGGCAGCCTCCTCCAGCGGCTGCAGCCGGAAGGGCCCGCCGATAACCCGGCGCAGCTCCACCAGCACATCGTAGGGCGGCGTGCCCAGGTGGTAGACCACCGGTTCGTCACCGTCCGCGAGGAGCACCCCGTGGTGCTGGGCAAAGGCGAAGGGCAGGCGCCGGGGTGCCCCCTCGGCCGGCCCCGCAGCGGCTTCCGGCGCGGCGGCTGCCGCGGCCGTTGCGAGACCGGTCTCAGCGCCGTCCATCGCTCTCACCGCCCTGGTCCTCACGAAGCTGGTCGAGCTGCCGGAGCTGCGCCTCCCACTCCGGCAGCACCGGGAAGTCACCGTCGTCGAGGAACATGAGCCCCCGCTCCCGCCGCTCCAGCTGCCGCTCGCGGATCTGCCGGTACTTGAGGGCCGTGGCGCCCTCCAGGGCCGCGCCGTCGCGGATGATCGTCGGCCGGATGAAGATCAGCAGGTTGGTCTTGGTCACGTTGACAGAATCGTTGCGGAACAGGCGGCCGAGCAGCGGGATGTCGCCGAGCAGAGGCACCTTCTGCTGGGCATCCTGCACGTCGTCCTTGATCAGGCCGCCGAGGACAACGATGCGCTGGTCCTCGGCCAGCACCTTCGTCTGCACCTTGCGCTCGTTGGTAATCAGGTCCGACGCCATCGCCTGCGCCCCCGTGAGCCCGGTGAGGCTGGAGACCTCCTGCTCGATGTCGAGCACCACGGCATCCCCCTCGTTGATGTGCGGCTTCACCGACAGGGTGATGCCCACGTTCTCGCGCTCGATGGTCTGGAAGGGGTTCTGCGCGCCGTTCGCCGTGCCGGTGTTGGTGAACGACCCGGTCACGAAGGGCACGTTCTGGCCGACCGTGATGTAGGCCTCCTGGTTGTCGAGGGTCAGCAGCGACGGGGTGGACAGGATGTTGGCGTTGGTGCGCTCACGCAGTGCGTTGAGGATCACCGTCATGCTGAGGTCGTCGTCGACGACGCCCCAGCCCAGGGTCATGCCCGGGGACTGTGCCAGGGCCCCGGCGAGGGCGCCGACATCGAAGTCACCGGTGGTGGCAAGGGGCTCCGCTTCCGCGTTGTCCGGGTTGAGAATGGCGCTGGCGATGTTCCGCGCCCGGGCATCGTCGGTGTTGACATTGCTGCCGAAAGCGCCGTCCTCGTTGGCGAAGAGCCACTGCAGGCCGAGGTCGGCGCCATCGGTGATCTCCATCTCCACGATGATCGCCTCCACCAGCACCTGGGCGCGGCGGATATCGAGGCGGTGGATCACCGACTCCAGCGCCGCCATCTGGTTCGGGTCCGCGGTAATGATCAGGCTGTTGGTGCCCTCGTCGGCCTCGATGGTGGCCTCGCTCGCCCGGCCGCCCCCTTTTCCGTCGGCGCTGTCGAGGCGGCTGATGTTCTGCATGACGCGGGTCAGGACCTCGGCGATCTCCGTGGCCTGGGCGTACTCGAGATAGACGACCTTGACGTTGCCGGTCTGCTCGAGGGGCGTGTCCAGGTAGCCGATAAGGCGGCGAATGCGGGCGCGCTGGATCTCGTCGCCGTTGACCAGCACGCTGTTGGTGCGCTGATCGGGCACGAGGAGCACTTCCGGCTCCGCATCGCCGGCCTGCTTCTGCGACGGGTCGTCGAGCTTCTGCAGCATGCTCACCACGTCACTGGCAACGGCATACTTGAGGGCGATGACTTCCGTTTCCGCCGTCGCCGAGCGGTCCATGCGCTCGATGATGTCGACCATGCGGCGGATGTTGGCCGCCGTGTCCGAGATGATGATGGCGTTGCTCGGGGCGTAGGCGGCCATGTGCGCCTGCTGCGGCACCAAGGGCCGGAGCACGGGAATCAGCTTCGCGGCGGAGATATTGTCGAGGCGGATGACCTGGGTCACGTACTCGTCGGACACGCGCCCGCTCTCGTCCTCCACGGGCAGCGAGGCGGAGCGCGCATCCTTGGACTGGATCACGCGGACCACCTCGCCGGAACGCACGGCCGTGTAGCCGTGCACGTCGAGGATCGACAGGAACAGATCGTAGAGTTCGGCGCGGCTCACCGGGCGCGAGGACACGACCTTGACCTTGCCCTTCACCGCCGGGTCCACGACGATCGTGGTGCCGGTGACCTCCGACACGAACTTGATCAGCTCCTGGATGTCCGTCTCCTTGAGGTTGACCGTGAAGTCCTGCGCAGCGGCATCCGGGACGCGGGCGCAGTTCAGGCTGACGGCGAGGAGCAGAACCAGCAGGCGGGGCAGGGGTCGCATCAATCGGTGTCTCCGGCGGCGGCGAGCCGCACACTGAGCGACAGCGCTTCGCCGTCGCGCGTCAGGTCGAATACCGCCTCCCGGGCCTCGCGCATGGCCTGGTAGAGGCGGACCGTGTTCGCCGGGTCCGTGAGCGAGAGTCCGTTCACGCCCGTGACGATATCCCCGGGTTCGAAGCCGAGGGCGGCGAAGTCCTTGCCGGCGCGGCCGGGGCTCACCCGGTAACCGACGAGCTCGTCGCCCCGGCGCACCGCGGTGATGCGCACCACATCGGCCAGGGATTGCGGGTCATTGTACAGGCGCTCGCGGTACTGTGCGGCGAGATCCGTCGCCCCGGGGCCGGCGCTGACCGCCTCGGGGGCCGGCGCCTCGGCCGCCCCGCCCGCTGCCTCGCGCTCCGCCGGCACGCTGCGGGCGTCGAGCGGCGGGCCGGTGCCCGCCAGCTGGCTGTCCAGCTCGCTGTCCTCGAACAGCGTCAGGAGCTCGTAGGTTCCGCCATTGTCGAGCACGACCTGTCGCGGCAGTACCTTGGCCAGGATCACGCGCCGGGCGACCGGCAGTTCGTCACCGACGGCGTAGACGGCCTCAGAGCCACGGTGCTCGATCATGGCGAAACCGAGGCCGTCCTCGTCCGTCGCGACGATGCCGGTGAGCGTCAGGGCCAGGCGCGTCTCCCGGGCGCCGTCCTCGATACCGGCTTTCGGTTTCGCGCTCGCCTGCTGCAGGGCGAGCTCGGCGAGGGCCGCTTCGCTCAGGGCGCCGGCCTCGCCGAAGAGATGCCAGCCGATGGCGGCGTCGATGTCGACCGCGGTACGAGCCTCCGGGGCAGCGGCGCGGCTGGCCGGATTGACCAGCGCCTTCGCCGGGGGAATGGGGGTGTCAGCGGCCGGCAGGAAAGACCAGCCCAGGCGGGCAACCGAGACGCAGGCCCAGGCGGCGAGGAGGACGAGGAGCGCCTGCTGCAGGCGCCGCAGCCGCTCCGGCCGGGACCAGAACAGCACGAGACGCCGGCCCCGCTGACCGGCACCGGCCAGGCCGGCCGCCAGGCTTTCCTGCCACGCTTGCGGCACGCATGTCCTCCGGACCTTCACCTGCGTCACCTCCGCCGCGAGCACGGCGGGGCCCTCCGCAGGAAGCACCCGCGGGGGTGCCCATTGAATGGCAAAATTGTGACACTATTGTGAAAAGCGCGGCAACTATGCCAAGTCCCTGCCCCGCCTGAAGTACGCAGGGCGCCCGGCTCAGGACACCGTGGAGCGATAGTAGTCCATGAGGATCTGCGCCACTTCCGGCCGGGAGAATTCCGGCGGCGGCGCCACACCGCGGCTCAACATGTCGCGCACGGCCGTGCCGGAGAGCAGCACGAAGTCCTCCTTCGAGTGGTCCGGCGCATCGCGCATCATCACCACCCGGTCCAGCTTCTTGCTGTAGGCCGTGTGGTCGGCCCGGTAGATTTCCAGCTCAAGGGCGCCGGCGGGCACCTGGTCGTCGAAGATCTCCTGCGCGTCGAAACCGCCGTAGTAATCGCCGACGCCGGCATGGTCGCGGCCGACGATGAGGTGCGTGCAGCCGCAGTTCTGGCGGAAAACCGCGTGCAGCACGGCCTCCCGGGGACCCGCGTAGAGCATGTCGAAGCCGTAACCGGTGATCATCACCGTGTTTTCCGGGAAGTACACGTCGACCATCTTGCGGATCGCCGCATCGCGCACATCCGCGGGGATATCCCCCGGCTTCAGCTTGCCGAGCAGCATGTGCACGAGGATGCCGTCCGCGCCGAGGTCCTGCATGGCCATGCGGCAGAGTTCCTCGTGGGCCCGGTGCATGGGGTTGCGGGTCTGGAAGGCGACGACCTTCTCCCAGCCGCGCGCGGCGATCTCGTCGCGGATCTGCACCGCCGTGCGGAAGGTCTCGGGGAAATCGGTCTCGAAGTAGGAGAAGTTGAGCACCTGGATCGGACCGGACAGCAGCCGACGGCCGAGCGACGTGAAGGTCGCCACGCCCGGGTGCTCCGGATCCAGGGTGCGGAAAATCTTCGCCGCCATGGCGTCTACCTGCGTGTCCGTCACCGGCTCCACCGCGGTCACGTCCATCACCGCGAGCACCGGGTTGCCCTCGACGTTGGGGTCACGCAGGGCGATGCGGGTGCCCGCCTCGACGCTCTCGTCATCGGTGAAGTTGACGATGGGCACGGGCCAGAACAGGCCGTCGCGCGTACGCAGGGACTCGGCCACCGACAGGGCGTCCGCGAGATTCATGTAGCCCGGCAGCGGGTTGAAGTAGCCGGCGCCGAGCATCACCGCGTTAGCCGCCGCGGCGGAGTTGAGCAGGAGGCTCGGCAGACCCTCCGCCTCCTCGGCGAGGGCGGCGCGCGCCGCCGGGTCGGCGACATAGAGCGGGTTCAGTTCCTGGGAGCCATGGGGCTTGATCATGGTCGGTCTCCTTGCCGAGTGCAGACCCGGTAACGGGCCGGTTGACGGACAGCCTGAAGGTCAGGCGGCGGGAATGATGCCGCGCTCGCGCAGCAGCGCCAGGATGGCTTCCACCTCTTCCTCCAGCGTCTGCTGGTCCGAGCGGAGGTGGAGCTCCGGGTCTGCCGGCGCCTCGTAGGGGTCGTCGATGCCGGTGAAGTTCTTGATCTCGCCGGCCCGGGCCTTCTTGTAAAGGCCTTTCGGATCCCGGGCCTCGGCGGCCTCGAGGGAACAGTCGACGAAGACCTCGATGAACGGCAGGCCCGCCTCCTCGTGCAGGGCGCGGACCTTGTCCCGGTCGGCGGCGTAAGGGCTGATGAAGGAACTCAGCGCGACGGCGCCGCAGTCCACGAACAGCTTGGCGACCTCGCCCACGCGCCGGATGTTCTCTGCCCGGTCCTCGGCGCTGAAGCCCAGGTTGCGATTGATACCGAGGCGCACGTTGTCGCCGTCCAGGCGGTAGGCGAGCACCCCCAGGTCGTGGAGCACGCCCTCGAGGGCGACTGCCACCGTGCTCTTGCCACTGCCGGACAGGCCGGTGAACCAGATCGTGGCGCCCCCGTGACCCAGCAGCTTGCCGCGCTCGGCACGGCCGATATCGCCCTCGTGCCAGTGCACGTTGGTGGCTTTCTGTTCCGTCATGTTCGCAGGTCCTTGTCCGGGCCGGCTCCGGGCAGCGGAGCCGGCGTCGCGCGGGCCCTCAGGCCCAGTAGTAGTCAACGAGCGACAACACCAGCATGGCGCCCACCAGCGGCAGGAGCCAGCGCCGCAGCCGGGCCAGCTGGCCCGGGCTCGGCGGGCGCGCATAACGCTCACCCAGCATTACCAGCAGGCCGAGGGCCGCAAACAGCAGCAGCAACACGAACAGCAGTTGCACGGCTCGGGGTCCCTCCGCGGCCGGTGATCGCGGTCGCGATGATAGCACGGCCGGGAGTTTGCAGCGCCCTTCGCAGAACCCTATACTCGCCGCTTGCCAAGGGGTGGCCCCGGCCTGAGACGCTCCCGCGAGCGAACCCTTCGAACCTGAACCGGACAATACCGGCGTAGGGATGGTGTCGATGGCCCGCCGTGGCCGCCCTCCCCCGCCGCCCGAGGGAGGAGACCCATGAAGCACCCGGCTACCGTGACCTGCCCCGGCCTGCTTGCCCTGGCGTGGAGCGCCCTTGCCTGCCAGGCCGCGGGGGCGGCGCCGATCGAGGAGGTCGTGGTGACCGCCGAACTCCGCGAGACGCCGCTCCTCGCCCAGAGCGCCAGCACCAGCGTCGTCGACAGCACTGCCATCCGCCAGCGCGCGGCCCGGCACCTCGAGGACGTGCTCAACCTCGCGCCCAACGTCAACTTCGCCGGCGGCAGCTCCCGCGCCCGCTTCTACCAGGTCCGCGGCATCGGCGAGCGCTCCCAGTTCGTCGAGCCGCTGAACCCCTCCGTGGGCCTGCGCATCGACGGCGTCGACTTCTCCGGCCTCGGCACCGCCGCCCTGCTCTTCGACGTGGAGCAGGTCGAGGTGCTGCGCGGCCCCCAGGGGACGCTGCACGGTGCCAACGCCCTCGCCGGCCTGATCAATCTGCGCACGGCGGCCCCGGCGGCGGAAACCGGCGGCCGCGTGGAAGTGAGCGCCGCCGAGTACGACACGCGCACCCTCGGCGCCGCCCTCACCGGGCCCCTGACGGACACGCTGCGCTATCGAGTGAGCCTCGGCCACAACGTGAGCGACGGCTACATGGACAACGCCTGGCTCGGCCGCGACGACAGCAACGACCGCGACGAGGCCAGCGGCAGCGCGAAGCTACGCTGGCTGCCGGACGCCCGCCACACCGTCGACCTGCACGTCTTCGCTGTCGACGTGAACAACGGCTACGACGCCTTCTCCCTCGACAACACGCGGACCACACTCTCCGACCAGCCCGGGCGCGATACCCTGGAGGCTGTCGCGGGCAGCCTGCAGTGGCATCGGGAGGGCGACACGGTGGACCTCGAGACCTTCCTCAGCGCCGCCGACACGGACACGGTCTACGCCTACGACGAGGACTGGGCCTACGTGGGCATCGCCCCGGCGCTGGAATACAGCTCCTTCGACGAGTACCGGCGCGACCGCGAGAGCTTTAGCGCCGAGCTGCGCCTGTCGTCGCGGCAGCCGCTGACGCTCTTCGGCCGCTCCACGGACTGGGTTGCCGGTGTCTATGGACTGCGCGACGACGAGACCCTGCACCGCCGCTACACCTACCTCACCAGCGATTTCCACAGCCGCTTCGAGGCGCGCACCGCCGCGGCCTACGGCCAGCTGGACATTGCCCTCGGCGACGCGTGGACCCTCAGCGCGGGGCTGCGCCTGGCCCGCCGCGCCATGGATTACGGCGACAGCAACGGCGTGGATTCGAGCCCCTCGGATGACCTCTGGGGCGGCAAGATGGCGCTGTCCCGGGACCTCGCCGACGGCGGCCTGGTCTATGCGAGCGTCTCCCGCGGCTACCGCGCCGGCGGCGTGAACGCCGGCGTGCTGGCAACCGACCCGGATTCAGTGGGTGACGGCGCCGCCGTCCTCGCGGCGAACACGGCCTTCGACCAGGAACTGCTCTGGAACTACGAGCTCGGCCACAAGGCGCTGCTCGCAGACGGCCGCCTCTCGAGCCGCCTCGCGCTGTTCTGGATGGACCGGCGCGACCAGCAGGTACGCGGCTCGCTGGTGCTGCCCCGGCCCGACGGCAGCACCGCGTTCATCGACTACACGGACAACGCCGCGTCCGGCACCAACATCGGCCTCGAGTGGGAGCTCGACTGGCGGCCGACGGACAGCCTCGCCCTCTTCGCCAGCTTCGGTCTCCTCGAAGCGACCTTCGACGACTACGTGAATGCCGCGGGCGAGGACCTGGACGGCCGCGACCAGGCCCATGCGCCGAACTACCAGTACGCCGCCGGCATTACCTGGACCTCACCCGGCGGCTGGTACCTCCGGGCCGAGGCCGAGGGCAAGGACGGTTTCTATTTTTCGGACCGGCACGCCGCCCGCGCCGGTGCCTTCGACCTGGTGCACCTGCGCGGCGGCCTGCGCACGTCACACTGGGACGCATCGCTCTGGGTACGCAACCTCGGTGACGAGGACTACGCCATCCGCGGCTTCGGCAGCTTCGGCAACGACCCACGCAAAGGCTACGCCGTCGAGCCTTACTACCAGTACGGCGAACCCCGCGTCCTCGGCGTGAGCCTCGCCTACCGATTCCGGTGACACGGCTGGCGGCGGCTCTCGCGACCTGTGGGGCCTGGGCGATCGAGCCGCGGCCCCCGGGCGAACCCCGCGTGCTGCGACAGCTGCCCGGCGGCGAGAGCAACGAGAGCTGGCTGCTCGCCTGGGGCGAGCACCGGCTGGTGCTGCGCCTCGACGGTCTCGACCCCGCCGCGCCGGGCCTCGACCGGGCCGAGGAGCACGCGCTCCAGGGCGCGGCGGCGGCCGCGGGGCTCGCACCGCCGCCGCGCTTCGGTTGTGCGGACTTCCTCGTCAGCGACTATCTCGACGAAGACGGCACCGGGCCGGATCCGGCGGACGCCGCCGCCCGCGCGCGGCTGCTGCGCGCTATCCATGCACTGAAGGTGCGGGCGCGACGTCTCGCGCCCGCAGCCTACCTCGAGACCTGCGAGGCCCGTGCCGGCGCCATCCCCCGCGCCTTGCCGGCCCTGGCCAGGAAACAGCTGGCTGCGCTCGCGGCGCCCGGCGACGCCCCGGTGCTGTGCCACAATGACCTCACCGCCGGGAACTGCCTGCGCCACCGCGGGCGGCTGCTGGCCATCGATTGGGAGTATGCGGCCCTCGGCAGCCGCTGGCTCGACCTGGCCCGCACGGCCGGCGACAGCAGCGCGGCCGTCGAGGCCTACCTGGCGCGGCCGCCCAGCCGCGATGAGCAGCGAGCGCTGACCGGGGCGCGCGCGCTGCTCCCCTACCTCGATGCCCTCTGGTACTCGCTCCACGGCCGCGGGGACGCGGTAGACTGGACTGCTGTAACCCGTGCCCTGGAGACCGCCGATGCCGGCAGCCAGCAATGACTGACGCCCCTGCCGCCCCCTGGCACATCCTGGGCGCCGGTGCCATGGGCACACTCTTCGCACACCGGCTCGAAGCAGCGGGCGTGCCGGTGATCCTGGTCGGCCGGGAAGCGAGCAGCCGCCGGATGCACACGCTTCGCGCCGCGGCGGGGGACAGCGAGCGTACCTTCACCGCGGAGGGCCCGGCATCAAGGGGCCCGGTGCATCGGCTGCTGGTGACGGTAAAGGCGCCGGCGGTGGTCTCAGCGGTCACCGCACTGGCACACCGGCTGGCGCCGGATGCAGTCGTGGTGCTGCTGGCCAACGGGCGCGGCTACCGGGAAGCGCTGGCGCCCTGCCTGGGCGCGCGGCCCCTGTACCGCGCGGTGACCAGCGAGGGTGCCTACCGCGAGAGCGAGGCCGTCACGGTACATGCCGGCGTGGGCCGGACACGCATCGGCAACCCGGATGGCGAGCCCGCGCCGCCCCGCTGGTTCGCTGCCGGCCCGGGCCGCCTGCCCCGGGTCGCCTGGGACGCAGCGATCGAGCAGGCGCTCTGGGAGAAGCTGGCCGTGAACTGCGTCATCAACGGCATCACGGCGCTGCACGGCTGCCGCAACGGGGCGCTGCTGACGGAACCGGACGCGCGCAGGGACTGCGACGCGCTCTGCCTGGAAACCGTCGCCGCGCTCAGGGCCCTCGGTTGGCCGCAGCTGGCCGCCGCGCTGCCGCGCACCGTGGCTGACGTGCTCCGCGCCACCGCCGGCAACCGCTCTTCCATGCTCGCAGACAGGCTCGCCGGCCGGGAAACGGAAATCGACTACATCAACGGCTTCCTGGTCGCCCGCTGCGCGGCCCAGGGCGGCCGCCTGCCCCGCCATGCCGCGCTCCTGGAGCGGGTCCGTGCCCTGCAGCCCCCGATCGCAGGCCGCGACGCCGACGGCAGTCACTCGGCCTGATGGATCAGCGCGGCGATCAGGCCGGGAAGTCTCAGCTGGACGGCCGTACCGATTCACTGTAGTTTGGCTGAGGCTTGAGCATCCGCTCTCTGTCAACTCACTCCAATTGCTGCCAATGGATCCGGCACGCACTCTTGAAGTCTCCAGGTAAGGATCGATCAGCCTCGCGCTCTTCGCAGCGAGCCCACTGGCGCGCTTCCGCTTACCACGGCCGATCGAAGAGACCGTAGTTGAACAACGGCCTGATGGCTTCGGGACCCCGGTCGGGTCCCGGAGCCCTCTGGCAGCGCGCGGGCCGACGGCGGCCACGCGTTCAGTGACACAGATGGGGCTGCCGATGGCCAGGAATAACTACTCGTTCGAAAAGCGTCAAAGAGAGCTCGCCAGGAAAAAGAAGCGGGAGGACAAGCGTCAGCAGCGTTCGGAACAACGCCGGGAGAGGTCGCAGCAGGACAAACCCCGCAGTGGTGGAGAGGATCAGCCGGGCGGGGACGATTCTGATCATTCATGAAAGCCCACGAGCCGCCGGGGCTGTTCGCGGGCAATGGCGAGCACCAGTAATGAAGGGCCCGAGCCCTGGGTCAGGAGTTCCGCGCTTCACTACAGTGCTCGCTTGTCGAGCCGGGGGTTTCCTATGTTTGCTGCAAACCTTTCGCACGGTCGGACAATCCGGCACGGCCTGTTGACCACGCTTGCTCTGCTTTGCGCGCCGCTGTTCGCCCAGGATACAGCGCAGGAGATACCCGAACACGCAGAACCTGACCGCTATGGCAGGGGGTGGACGTGTAGCACCGGATACCGGAAAGCAGGCAAACGCTGTGAAATGATTGAAATACCGGCCAACGCGTACCCGACTGGCGCGGCCTATGGGACGGGCTGGCGATGCGAAAGGGGCTACCTGGAATCCGGTGGAGAATGCCTTGCCATCAAGGTACCGGCGCATGGCTACCTGACCGAACGTGCCTTCAAACCGGGATGGGCGTGTGAGCGAGGGTACCGGGCCTCGGCGTCCACGTGCGCCGCGATCAACGTGCCGGAGAACGGTTACCTCACCGACAGCGAATACGGCGATGGCTGGGAGTGCGAGCGCGGGTACCGGGCAGACGACGATCAGTGCATCGCGATTGACGTTCCCGCCCATGCCTATCTGACCAACAGCGTTTACGGCACAGGCTGGAAGTGTGAGCGCGGCTACGCGGCCGTCGCGGGAGCCTGTGCTCCTATCGATCTGCCCGCCAATGCCTACCTGAAGGATTCCGGTGATGAGTGGGTCTGCGCCCGCAACTATACCCGGTCGCAGGATACCTGCGTCGTTGCCAGTGACCGATGAGTACCACCAGCGGATGAGGATGCCGGCCCCGGTGCCGGTTTCCGGCCGCTAGCAGCATGCAAAGGCTGTCCATACATCATCGAACAAGCTACCAGTACCACGACAGGGTACGCTTCGGGCCGCACCGGTTGATGCTGCGCCCGCGCGAGAGCCGCAAGCTGCGGCTGCTCGCGCACAACGTGCGGTGCACACCCGCAGCGCAGCTTACCTGGGCGCACGATGTACAGGACAATACGGTCGCCACCGCTGCCTTTACCGGCGCATCTGACACCCTGACGATAGAGAGTACCGCCGAGCTCACGCTGGACGTCGATCAGTGGCCGGTGTTCGACATCGCCGCCTCAGCGGCAAACTATCCGTTCCTGCTGACCCAGGAGGAAATGACTGATCTCGGCGCCCTGCGCTTGCAGAGCTATCTCGATTCGTCGGGTGATCTCCTTGCCTGGGCAAGGAGCTTTGTCGCCGGAGATAGCTGCGACACGCTCACCCTGCTGAAGAACATCGCCGCCGGTGCAGCTGCCGGCATGACTTACGGGGTTCGCGACGACGAAGTTACCCAGTCACCGGTGCAGACGCTCTCGTGTCGAAGCGGGTCCTGTCGCGATT
Source organism: Pseudohaliea sp. (assembly GCF_054552115.1). Lineage (NCBI taxonomy): Bacteria > Pseudomonadati > Pseudomonadota > Gammaproteobacteria > Cellvibrionales > Halieaceae > Pseudohaliea > Pseudohaliea sp. The sequence continues at coordinate 27,128 of NZ_JBTOLW010000016.1, forward strand.
TCGCGGTGCTCTTTGTCGATGCGGTTCGAAGCCTGGGCTTTGGTGCCCGTATTGTCTCCGGCTACCTCTATGATCCTCTGGAAACGGCGGCGGGTTCGTCGGGTTCCGGCTCGACCCATGCCTGGGCCGACGTGTATGTACCGGGTGCCGGCTGGATCACTTTTGACCCCACCAACCAGACCGTCGGCGGTCACAATCTCGTACCGGTGGCGATTGCCCGCCATATCGGCCAGACCATGCCGGTGACCGGCAGTTACGCCGGTGAAGAGCGCGCTTTCTCACACATGCAGGTGGACGTGAGCTTCAACTGCAGGCACCACCCGCTAGTCCGGTAGCCGCTGCTGTGCGGCGAGACGCTGCACCGCCGCCCGCCAGTGGACGATGTCCGCATCCGGGAACAGGGCCTCGGCACTCGCAGCACCGTCCAGCCCGAGCAGACAGAGGGTCCGCCGGCATTCGAGGGACAGGTGCAGACGAGCCCGCGGGCGGCAGTGCAGCTGGCGGCCTTCGCCCGTCAGCAGCCAGCGACCGCCGGGTACCTGCTCGCCGGTGAGCTCGAGGGCGCCGTGCGCCCGCAGCGCCGCGGCGAACTCGGCCTGCAGCCAGGCGCGGCTGATGCCGGCCTCGAGGGCCGTGCCCGGCTCGATGCTGAACCTCGGCGGCGCCAGGGCGAGACAGGGCGGCCCCGCCGCCAGCCGCCAGCCCAGGCCACCGAGGAGGACAGAAACGGCGGCAACCGACACGACCCGGATCGCCGGACGCTGCAGCCAGCGGGCGAGCGCCTCGCGCCGCGCCCGGCGCCGGGAGGCGGCACCGAGGGCCGCGGGCAGCGGCGGTGGCTCCGCGGGGGCGGGACGCTGAAAGGCATCGGCCAGCTCCCGCGCCACGGAGTGGCCCGGCACCGCCAGCTCCCGTGCCAGCGCCCGGAGCTGCCGCCGAACGACGCCGGCGGTTGCCGGTCTCGCCGCCGGATCCGCGGCCAGCAGCGCGACCACGAGCTCTGCGAGGGGCGCGGGCAACGATGGCCCAGGGGGCGGGAACTCACCGCGGAGGATCCGCGCCTCGGCTCCCTCACCCGCGAACGGGTCGAAACCGGTCAGCAGGCGGTAGAGAAGGCGCCCGAGGGCGAAGAGGTCGGAGCGCGCGGCCAGCCCCTCGCCGCGCAGGTGCTCGGGCGTCCAGGCGGCCGCGCTTACGGCCGACGGTTTCTCCGCCATCGCCACGGCCACGCCGAAGTCGGTGAGCAGTGCCCGGCCGTCTTCGCCGATAAGCACGTTCCCCGCCTTCAGGTCGCCATGGACGATGCCCTGTCGGTGCGCCGCGGCCAGCGCGGCCGCCACGTCCGCCGCCAGGGAGAGGGCGGTCGCCGGCGACAGGCGGCGTCCGCGGAGCGCGGCCTCCAGGTCGCAACCGGGTACGAATTGCAGTACCAGCAGCAGCTCCCGGCCCGTGGCGAGCAGGTCGAAGACCCGCGGCACCCGCGGGTGGTCGATGGCCGCGCAACGGCGCGCCTCCTGCAGCGCGCGGCGCCGGGCGAGCCGCGCTGCCGGCAGCCGGTGATGCTTCAGGGCGACGTGACGCCGGAGCCGCGGGTCGAAGGCGAGGAGCACCGTGCCCTCGCCACCGCTGCCGAGCGCGCGGATGACCCGGTAGGGACCGACGCGGGCCACGGGACCTCAGGTGCCTTCCGCGACCCGCTCTCCGGCAACGCGCAGCCGGGCGCGCAGGCCCGCGTGGGAGACGCAGAGGGTCCGCGCCGCGGCGGCGACGTCACCGTCCGAGGCCGCGAGGGCCGCCTGCAACTCCTCCCGGGGAATATCGCCGGCAAGGCGGCAGCCGGGCAGCTCGCGCACCCGGCGGTACACGGCACCCCGGGACATGTTCAGGACGCGGGCGACCCGCGCCACCTCGTAGCCATTCGCGGCCCAGGCCTCGGCGAACTCCGCCTCGGATACGGCGTCGCCCGCTGCCTCGGTGGCCTCGCCCGCCGGCGGCGGCGCCACCAGGCGCCGGGCCAGGGCCGTCGGCAGGGAGAGGTCCTCGGGACAGGCCACAGCGAGTTCCCGGCAGACGTTGGCGAGTTCGCGGATATTGCCCGGCCAGTGATAGGCGAGCAGCGCGTCGTAGAGCTCGGCGCAGCGGGCGAGGCGGCCCGGGTCATCGGCGGCGTCTGCCCAGGGCACGGCGCGCCCCGCAGCCTCGAAAGCGAGAGCAAGGTAATGGCTGGCCAGCAGGCCGATGTCCTCCCGGTGCGCTGCCAGCGGGCGCAGACGAAGTTCCAGCGCGGCAAGGCGGTGGCGCAGGGCGCGGCTGAAGGTCGCGCCCTCGGCGTCGATCGGTGCATCCGTGGCGGAAACCACCGGCAGGTCGATGCCGCGGATCGGCCCGCCGACGACCTGGATCTCGCGCTGCTCGAGCGCGCGCAGGAGCTGCGGTTGCAGGGATGCGGGCGCATCGCCGATCTCGTCGAGGAACAGCGTGCCGCCGGCAGCCTGCTCGAAGTAGCCGCGCCGGTCCCGCTCGGCGCCGGTGAAGGCGCCCCGGGCCGTGCCGAAAAGCTGGGCAGCGGCAAGGTCCGCGGGAATGGCCGCGACGTTCACGCTGACCAGCGGCCCCTCCCGGCGCGGGCTGGCCTCGTGCAGCGCGCGGGCGAGCAGCTCCTTGCCGGTGCCCGTGGGGCCGCAGAGCAGCACGTCTCCCTCGCTCCGCGCCACGCGAAGCACCTGTCGCCGCAGCGCGCGCAGGTAACCGCTGTCGCCGAGAAGCCCGTCAACAGCCGGCGCCGGCGGCTCTTCGGCCTCGGCCAGCGGAGCCAGGCGCAGGAGGAGCAGCACGCCGCTGCCGAGGAACAGGCGCAGGCCGCGGCGCATCGCGGCGCCATCCACCTGCAGGCTGGCATACAATTCTTCCCCGTCGACGCGACAGCGGCTGCTGCCCCGCGGCCGCTCCAGCAGCCAGCGGTCGCCACCGCCGCGTACCGCCAGCGCCAGGCGGCTGAGGTAGGGGTCGTCGAGACCGCGCTGCGCCCCGCTTCCCGGGCCCTCGAAAGCCGGTTCGCCGCGCCCCAGCTGCAGGCACACACCGCTGTCGGGCACCGGGCGCCAGGCCCGGGCGCCGATGCGCTCGACGTTCGGATGAAAGATGACGGTGAGGAGCAGGCACGCCCCGCTGCGGCTCCGGGCGGCCGCCGCCGCAGGCGGCAGGGGGAGCGTCTCCTCGTCACCGGTGGTCATCATGGGCGCGGCCAAGCTGCAAGCACGTCAGCCGGAATCTAGCAAAGGGCTCCCAACCGCGCTGTGACGCCGGTCACATTTGGTGGAACCGGTCTGCGCGCGCCAGCATCAACGGGTCGCCCTGGCGACGGCGCCGAAGACAGTGGGCATCCAGGGGGCAGAGGCGTCGAGGTGGAGGTGGAGGGCCGCTCGCTGACCGGTTCGCCCTACAACAGCAGGTAGCCCAGCGAGAGCACAATGAGCCAGGCACCGGCGCTGCGCGCCAGCAGGCGTTCGAGGGCGCCCAGCTCCGCCGCGAGCCGGGCCGCCGCCGCACCGGGAGAGGCCGCGGCGGCGCCCAGCGCACGGCGGGCCGTGGCCGCGAGCACCGATCCGGCCGGCTCTTCGGCGCCTCCGGGGGCCCGGGACACCGCGACAAAGTCACCGGTGACGGCGAAGGTGAGCGCGAGCAGCCGGGCGGGTGCCCAGTCCGCGAAGAACAGCACCCGCCGCGCCGGCGCGCTGCGCGAGGCAGCGAACTGCAGAAGCCGGTAGGCCAGGGCCGCCGCCGGCCCGGCGAGCACGAAGAAGAACACCGGCGCATACCAGCGCTGGCAGGCCTCGTAGAGCAGCGCCGCGAGCAGTTCCTCGTCGGGCGAGCGACCGCCCCCGTCGCCCTCCGCTTCCAGCCGCGGCAGCGCCGCCACCGCCGTGAGCCAGGCCGCCTCGCCGTCGCCGGCCGCGCAATGGGCCCGTAGATCCGCCACGAGGCCGTTGAAATCTCCCCGCCCGAGCGCGTAGAGGAGCAGGAGCACCGCCGCAGCCAGGCCGGCGAGCCCGAAAAGCCAGCCCTCGATCACGGCCAGCAGCCAGAGGGCCGCCAGTGCGGGAACGAGCACGGCCGCCGTCGCGGTGAGCACCGGGGACGCCCCCCGCGCCTCGAGCCACTGCCACCAGCCGGCGAACCACCCGTCGCGGTGCCAGGGGGCGTGCGGGCCCGCGAACTGCTGCAGGGCCAGGGCGATGATGAGGGCGAGGAAGTTCACGGGCAGGCCCCGGTGAGCAGGCCGTCGAGGCGGGCCCAGTCGAAAGCCGGCCCCGGGTCGGTCTTGCGGCCCGGGGCGATGTCACTGTGGCCGGTAATGCGCGACGGGTCCAGCGAGGGATAGGCGGCGCACAGGGCCGGTACCAGCGCTGCGAGCGCCGCGTACTGCGCGTCGCTGTAGGGCGTATGGTCCGTGCCCTCGAGCTCGATACCGATGCTGAAGTCGTTGCAGTTGTCGCGGCCGCACCACGCGGAGACACCGGCGTGCCAGGCGCGCCGGTCGCAGCTCACGAACTGCGTCATCCGCCCGCGGCGGTCGATGAGGAAATGCGCCGATACGCAAAGCGCCGCCACCTCGGCAAAGAACGGGTGCGCGGCCGGATCGAGGCGGTTACAGAAAAAGGCATGAACGTGGCCGCCGCCGAACTGGCCCGGCGGCAGGGAGATGTTGTGCAGCACGATCAACTCGGGGCTCGCGCCCGCGGGGCGCTCGTTGCAGTTCGGCGACGGGCACCAGACCGCCTCCGCGACACGGCCCCGGGTCACGGTAAAAGCCATGGCCACGGTCCTCTTTAGCTCCATGATAGGCCCGGCGGCGGCGCGGGTAAACGCGCGAGGCGGCTGACGAAGAGCGGGCGGCCGTGACGCCTCCCCGCCAGCCGGGTCCGGCTGCTATGCTACGCGCCCCGCAACCGAGGGCGAGCCATGCACACCGTCACCCGCGTATCCCAGGACACCATCGATGCCGACGCCGCGCGCGCGCTCGCGGAGGACATCGGCGACGGCGACATCACCGCGGCGCTGGTCGCCGAAGACGCCATGGCGAGCGGCCAGCTGATCACCCGCGAGGATGGCGTGCTCTGCGGCCGGCCCTGGGCCGAAGCCGTGTTCCGGGCGGTCGATGCGGGCTGCCGGCTCAGCTGGGACGCCGACGACGGTGACCGCATCAGCGCGGGGCAGCGCCTGTTCACCGTGACGGGCCCGGCGCGCGCCCTGCTCACCGCCGAGCGCACCGCCCTCAACTTCCTGCAGACGCTGTCGGGCACCGCCACCCGGGCCCGGCACTACGCGGATCTCGTCGCCGGTACGGACCTCAAGCTCCTGGATACACGCAAGACCATACCCGGCCTGCGCCTGGCGCAGAAATACGCCGTGGCCTGCGGCGGCTGCCACAACCACCGCCTCGGCCTGTTCGACGCCTTCCTCATCAAGGAGAACCACATCGCCGCCTGCGGCAGCATCGCCGCGGCGGTGGCCGCGGCCCGGGCGCTGGCGCCCGGCAAGCCGGTGGAAGTGGAAGTGGAGAACGCGGAGGAACTCGGCCAGGCCCTCGCGGCGAAGGCCGACCGCATCATGCTGGACAACTTCAGCCTCGCGGCCCTGCGCGAGGCCGTGGTCGCCAGCGCCGGCCGCGCCGAACTCGAGGCCTCCGGCAATGTCACCAAGGAAACGCTGCCGGCCATCGCCGCGACCGGGGTCGACTACGTCTCGATCGGCGCGCTGACCAAGGACTTCAAGGCGCTGGACCTGTCGCTGCGGCTCGGCTGACGGGCTCGATCGCGCGCCTGCCGCGCTTCACATGACCGTGCGGGTCGCGCCTAGTTCAGGGGCCCGGGGCTCGCGATGACGCCGTTGTTATCAGCGTAGACGTAGTCCCCGGGGCTGATGGTCACGCCGCCGATGCTCACCGGCACATCCAGCTGCCCCTCGCCACGCTTGTCCGTCTTGCGCGGGCAGCAGCCCAGGGCCTGCACGCCGAGGGCCGTGGCCGCCAGCTCATCCACGTCACGCACCGCGCCGCAGATCACCAGCCCGGCCCAGCCGTTCTTCGCCGCGTCGGCCGCGAGCATGTCGCCGAGGAGCGCCCGGCGCAGGGAGCCGCCGCCGTCGACGACAATCACCCGCCCTTCACCGGGCTCCTGCACCAGCGACTTCACCAGCGAGTTGTCTTCGAAGCACTTGATGGTCACCGCCGGCCCGCCGAAGGCGGCGATGCCCCCGAAATTGCGCCACTGCAGTTCCAGCGCACGGGCGCCGGCATGGTCATCGGTGAGGTCCGGGGTGCTGATGCGGGACTCGCTCATGCCAGCCACTCCTCCGCGAAGGCGTCCAGCGCGCTGGCCTCGCCAGCGATGATGGCGCCGTGGGCACGGGTACGCGGCAACAGGGCCTCGGCGTAGAAGTTGGCGGTTGCCACCTTCTGCGCGTAGAAGGGGTTGTCGCTGCCGTTAGCCAGCCGGTCCTGCGCCACCGCCGCCGCGCGGAACAGGTGCCAGGCGCCGAACAGATAGCCGGTCTGCATCATGTAGTCGAAGGCGAGGCCGCGGGCCGCCTCGGGCCGCTCGGCCAGCAGCGCGAGGAGCCGCTCCGTAGACGTTTCCTGGTGCGCAGCCGCCGCCGAGAGCGCTCCACCGAGCAGGCGCAGCGCCGGGTCACCGGAGAGCGCCCGGGCCGTCTCGCGCACCGACTCGGTCAGCGCGCGCATGGTATCGCCGCCGTCGCGGGCGAGCTTGCGGCCGACGAGGTCGGCGGCCTGGATGCCGTTGGTGCCCTCGTAGATGGAGGTGATGCGCACGTCGCGCAGGTACTGCGCGGCGCCCGTTTCCTCCACGTAGCCCATGCCGCCGTGCACCTGCACGCCGAGGGAGGCAATCTCCTCGCCGAGCTCCGTCATCCAGCCCTTGATGACCGGGATCATCAGGTCGATGCGCGCCTGCTGCGCCGCGCGCTCGCTCTCCTCCCCATGGCGGGCGAGGTCCATGGTCACCGCCTCGCTGTAGGCCAGCGCGCGCATCGCCTCGTTGAAGGCGCGCATGGTCAGCAGCATGCGCTTCACGTCCGCGTGGCGGATGATCGGCACACCGCCCTGCACGCGCTCGTGGGCGTAGGCCAGTGCCTTCTGGTAGGCGCCCTCGGCGGCGCCGAGGCCCTGCAGGCCGACCTTGAGGCGGGCCTCGTTCATCATGGTGAACATGCAGGCGAGGCCCCGGTTCTCCTCGCCCACGAGGTAGCCCACGGCACCGCCGTTGTCGCCGTAGGCCATCACGCAGGTGGGGCTGCCGTGGATACCGAGCTTGTGCTCCGTGGACACGGGGTAGACGTCGTTTCGCTCCCCGGGATTGCCGTCGGCGTCGGGCAGGAACTTGGGCACAATGAACAGCGAGATACCCTTGCTGCCTTCAGGCGCATCGGGCAGGCGCGCCAGCACGAGGTGGACGATGTTGTCCACGGCGTCGTGGTCGCCCCAGGTGATGTAGATTTTCTGCCCGGTGATCAGGTAGTGGTCGCCCTTGGGTACGGCGCGGGTCTTGAGAGCGCCGAGATCCGACCCGGCGCCCGCTTCCGTCAGGTTCATGGTGCCGGTCCACTCGCCACTGTGCAGCTTCGGCAGGTAGAGGGCCTTCTGCTCTTCCGTGCCGTGGGTCTCAATGGCCAGCGCTGCGCCGCTGGAGAGGAACGGGGCCAGTGCAAACGCCATGTCGGCGCTGTTCCACATCTCGCAGGCGGCGGTGCCGTAGATTTCCGGCAGGCCCTGGCCGCCGTGCTCCGCGCTCGCCGCGATGCCGAACCAGCCGCCGGAGGCGAGCTGGGTGAGGGCCTCGGCGTAGCCCGGGGTCAGCATCACCCTGCCGTCCGCGCAGCTGGCCGGGTGGGCATCGCCCTCGCGACGCAGCGGCGCGAGCACGTCGCCGGCGAAGCGGGCGCCCTCCTCCAGCAGCGCGCCGGTGAGGTCCGGGCCCACGCCCAGCTCGGCGAAGGCCGGCCGCTCACCGAGGGCCGAGGCCACGTCCAGCACCTCGTCGATAAGGAAGCGCATGTCGTCGAGGGGGGCACGGTAGGTGGTCATGAGAGTCTCCAGCTGTCGTGGGGGCGCGCGGGGCACCGGGTGCCCGCATCGGCGCCGCCAAGTATAAGGGGCGCGAGGCCAGCGCGCAGGGTAGCGCCGGCATCATATTCATCCCACCGCCGGGTTGCTATGATGGCCATTCACCCAATGAATACAAGACCATGCAGCTCAACCGCATCGACCTCAACCTGCTCGTCTACCTCGACGCGCTGCTGCGCGAGCGCAATGTCACCCAGGCCGCGCACCAGCTGAACCTCTCGCAACCGGCCATGAGCAACGGTCTGCGCCGGCTGCGCGAGCTCTTCGACGATCCGCTGCTGGTGCGCACCTCCGACGGCATGACGCCGACGGAGCGGGCCCTGGAACTCGAGCCGCTGGTGCGCGAGGTACTCACCAACATCGAGCGCGCCGTGCAGCCGCGTACCGCCTTCGACCCGTCCTCCGCCAGCCGGGTGTTCCGCATCATGGCCAGCGACTACGCCGAGTCGACATTACTGCCCGGCGTGCTCGGCCGCCTGCGCACGGAGGCGCCGGGGCTGACGCTGGACATCATGACCCCCAGCGACGTGAGCTTCCTCGACGTGGAACGCGGCAAGGTCGACATGGTCATCAACCGCTTCGACGCCATGCCCCAGTCCTTCCACCAGATCCACCTGTGGAGCGACAGCTTCTCGTGCCTGCTGAGCCCGGAAAACGAGCTCCTCGGGGATTTCACCCTGGAAAACTACCTCAAGGCGGACCACGTGTGGGTGAGCAAGACCGGCATGGGCGTGGGCGTGGGGGTGGACCCGGACGACGTGCAGCGCCTCGGCTGGGTGGACGCGGCCCTGAACCGGCTGGGCAAGAAGCGGCAGATCCGCGTGTTCACGCGCCACTACCAGGCCGCCATGACCCTGGCGGAGCAGAACGACCTGGTGGTGACCCTGCCCACCCGCGCCGCGCTGCTCAAGCGTGACAACCCGCGGGTGGTGCTGCGCGAACCGCCGCTGGAGATTCCACCGCTGGAGCTGAAGATGGCCTGGAGCCCCCTGCTGCAGCACAACCCGGCCAATCGCTGGCTGCGTAAGGTGATCGTCGACACGGCCCGGGAACTCGCGGGGGAGCCGGCACCGGTCTGAGCGATCCCGTACCGCCGTGACCGGGCGCCGCAATAACATTCAGCGGGCTTATGCCCACGATAAAAGGCATAGCCTTGGGGAATTCTGCCGTATTCCCTAGACTTCCCGCTAACGCCATCACAGGAATCCATGCCATGACCGAGCGCGTCACCCGCAGCGGCCTGCAGGTCGCCAAGCCCCTCGCCGACCTCCTCGAGAACGCCATCGCCCCCGGCACCGGGGTGGAACCGGCCGCCTTCTGGCAGGCCCTGGCGCAGCTGGTCGCGGATTTCGGCCCGCGCAACCGCGAGCTGCTCGCCCTCCGCGAGCGACTGCAGCAGCAGCTCGACGACTGGCACCGGGCCAACCCGGGGCTGGACTACGACCGCGCCGCCTACCGCGCCTTCCTCGAGGAAATCGGCTACCTGCTCCCCGATCCCGCGCCCTTCGCGGTGACCACGGAGAACGTGGACCCGGAGGTCGCCACCCTCGCCGGCCCGCAGCTGGTGGTGCCGGTGATGAACGCCCGCTACGCCCTGAACGCCGCCAACGCACGCTGGGGCAGTCTCTACGACGCGCTCTACGGGACGGACGTGATCCCGGAAGACGATGGCGCCGAGCGCGCCGGCGCCTACAACCCGGTACGCGGCGCGAAGGTCATCGCCTTCGCCCGCGACTTCCTCGATACCCACTGCCCGCTCGCCAGCGGCAGCCATGCCGACGCCACCACCTATCGCGTGGTCGACGGGACGCTCGCCGTGAGCCTGGGCGGTGAAGAGGGCGACGGTGACAGCGGCCTCGCCGATCCCGCGCAGTTCCGCGGTTACCAGGGCGACGCGGCCGCGCCGGGCGCGGTGCTTCTCGCCCACAACGGCCTGCATATCGAGATCCAGGTAGACCGCGACAGCGCCATCGGCCGCGACGACCCCGCCGGGGTGAAGGACGTGGTACTCGAGGCGGCGCTGACCACCATCCAGGACTGCGAGGATTCCGTGGCCGCCGTCGATGCCGAGGACAAGTGCGTGGTCTACGGCAACTGGCTCGGCCTCATGAAGAGTGACCTCACCGACAGCTTCGACAAGGGCGGCAGGACCGTCACCCGCCGCCTCAACCCGGACCGCGAGTACACCGGCGCCGACGGCGGGCCCCTGGTGCTGCCCGGGCGCAGCCTGATGTTCGTGCGCAACGTCGGCCACCTGATGACCAACGACGCCGTCCTCGACGCCGACGGCAACGAGATTCCCGAGGGCATCATGGACGGGATGTTCACGGCGCTCATCGCCGTGCACGACCTGAAGCGCAGCGAAGGGCCCGGCAACAGCCGCCACGGCAGCGTCTATATCGTCAAGCCGAAGATGCACGGCCCGGACGAGGTCACCTTCACCGTGGACCTCTTCGATCGCATCGAGGACGCCCTCGGCCTTGCCCGCAACACGCTGAAACTCGGCATCATGGACGAGGAGCGGCGCACCACCATCAACCTCGCCGAGTGCATCCGCCGCGCCCGGGAGCGGGTGGTGTTCATCAATACCGGCTTCCTCGACCGCACCGGCGACGAGATCCACACCAGCATGGAAGCCGGCGCCATGACGCCCAAGGGCGACATGAAGGGCGAGCGCTGGATCAATGCCTACGAAGACCGCAACGTCGACGTGGGCCTGGCCTGCGGCCTGCCCGGCCACGCGCAGATCGGCAAGGGCATGTGGGCCATGCCGGACCTGATGGCCGCGATGCTGGAACAGAAAATCGGCCACCCGAAGGCCGGCGCCAGCACCGCCTGGGTGCCTTCCCCCACAGCGGCGACGCTGCACGCCATCCACTACCATGCGGTAAGCGTGGCGGAGCAGCAGCGGGAGCTTTCAAGCCGGCCCATGGCGTCCCTCGACGACGTGCTCGAAATCCCCCTGCGCGGCGCCGAGGGCCTCGACGCCGCCGCCATCCAGCGCGAGCTGGACAACAACTGCCAGGGCATCCTCGGCTACGTGGTGCGCTGGGTCGACCAGGGCGTGGGCTGCTCCAAGGTGCCGGACATCAACGACGTGGGCCTGATGGAAGACCGCGCCACGCTGCGCATCTCCAGCCAGCACATCGCCAACTGGCTGCACCACGGCGTGGTCAGCGAGGCACAGGTGCGCGAGACCCTGGAGCGCATGGCGGCAGTGGTCGACCAGCAGAACGCCGGCGACCCGGCCTACCGGCCCATGGCCCCGGCCTTCGACGACAGTGTCGCCTTCCAGGCGGCCTGTGACCTCGTGTTCCTGGGGCGGGAGCAGCCGTCGGGCTATACGGAGCCGGTGCTGCATGCGCGGCGACGGGAGGCGAAGGCGAAGTTCGGCGCCTGATCCACGCCAACCTCTGTGGCAGCGGCGCCCTCGCCGCGACGCCGGCCGCAAGGCCGGCTGCCTACCGCCTAAGTCGACGCCTTCCCAAGCGCCTCCCGCGGCGCCACATACTCATAGCCCAGCGCCTCAGCCACTGCATCAAACGTCACCATCCCCGCATGCACATTCAGCCCGTGCAGCAGGTGCTCATTCCCCAGCAACGCCTCGACAACGCCCTTGTTCGCCAGCTGAGCCACGTAAGGCAGCGTCGCATTGGTCAGCGCCTGCGTCGCCGTGCGCGCCACCGCACCCGGCATGTTGGCCACGCAATAGTGCACGACATCGTCAACGATATAGGTGGGCGCATCGTGCGTGGTCGGCCGTGAGGTCTCAAAGCAGCCACCCTGGTCGATGGCCACGTCCACCAGCACGGCACCGGGCTTCATGCGCGACACAAGCTCGCGGCTGATCAGTTTCGGTGCCGCCGCGCCCGGGATCAGTACGGCGCCGATCACGAGATCCGCGTCAACGGCAAACCGCTCGATGGCATCGCGGGTGGAGTAGACGGTCTTCAGGCGCCCGCCGTAGCGTTCGTCGAGCTCTTTCAGGCGCTCGACATTGCGATCGAGAATCGTGACATCGGCGCCTAGGCCGATGGCCATGCGCGCCGCGTTCGTGCCAACCACGCCGCCGCCGATCACCAGCACCCGCGCAGGCTCCACCCCCGGAACGCCGCCCAGGAGCGTGCCGTTGCCACCCTGCGCCTTCTCCAGGCCGTGGCAGCCGGCCTGCACCGCCATGCGCCCCGCGACCTCGCTCATCGGCGCCAGCAGCGGAAGGCCCTGATGCGGCCCGGTCACGGTCTCGTAAGCGATGCAGGTGGCGCCGCTGTCTACCAGGAGCCGGGTCTGCTGCGGATCCGGCGCAAGGTGCAGATAGGTAAACAGCGCCTGCCCGCGCTTCAGGCGCCGGCACTCCTCCGGCTGCGGCTCCTTCACTTTCACGATCAGTTCGGCACGATCGAAGACCTCGTCCGCCGTTGCCACCAGCTCGGCGCCGGCGTTGCGGTACTGCGCGTCATCAAAGCCGATGGCCGCACCACCGCCCGCCTCTACCATCACAGCGTGGCCATGGTCGACAAGTTCCGTGACCCCTGCCGGCGTCAGGCCGATACGGTACTCGTGGTTCTTGATTTCCTTGGGTACGCCGATCAGCACGCGGGCTTCCTCCATCCGGGCAAATGATTACGGGCCTCGAACAGCCCGCAGCAGGAGAAGATTAGCGCCGGCACAAAAGTCTTATACGCTATAAATAAATGACTAAAGCAGTCTTTTTGACTAATTTAGTACCCTCTCATCATCATTTATTGCATGATATAACTGAATTGACAGTTGCCACCCCAACTCATAACAAAGGGTAGCCATGGAGAGAAAGCTCCAGCAGCTCGGTCGCATCGACCGCAACATCCTGCGCGCCCTGCAGCGCAATGGCCGGCTGAGCATCGCGGCCCTCGCCCGCGAGGTCGGTCTGACCACCACCCCCTGCAAGGAGCGCGTCCGGCGCCTCGAGCGCGCGGGCGCCATCCGCGGCTACCATGCCAGCCTCGACCCGGCATGGCTCGATGCCTCCCTCGTTGTCTTCGTGCAGATCCGCCTGAACCGGACCTCGCAGGACATCTTCGAGGAGTTCACCCGCAGCGCCGGCGCCCTGCCCGAAGTCCAGGAGTGCTATCTCGTCTCAGGCAATTTCGACTACCTCATCAAGGCCCGGGTGGCCGATATGGATGCCTACCGGAAATTCCTGGGGGAAACGCTGCTCACGCTGCCGGGGGTACAGGAGTCGACGAGCTACGTGGCCATGGAGCAGGTGAAGGAGACCCTGGCGCTGCCGGTGCCCTACTGACGCCGGCGGGCGCCGCGATCGGCGACGGTTCCCGAGCCGGCGGGCCGTTGCGCGCGGGGCTCCTGCCGACACACGGCTCCCACAGGCCCGAGGCCTGCGCTACCATGCCATGATGCCCGCTCCCAGCCACATGCCATCGCCAGACCCGCGGCCAGCCGCGGTACGACACCCGCTGCGCCTGCTGATGACCGCGACCTCCTACCCGCGCAGCGAGCAGGACTGGCAGGGGATTTTCCTCCGGCACCTCGCCCGGGCTCTCGCCGAAAGCGACGGTTGCGAGCTGGGATTGTGGGCGCCGAGGGGGCCGATCAGCGACGCTATCACCTATCGCTGCAGCGCTGCCGACGAAGCCTGGCTGGAGACCCTGGCCGCCCAGGGGGGCATCGCCCACCTGCTCAAGGGGAACAAGGCCCGGGCGCTCGGCACGAGCCTTTCCCTGCTCCGGCGCCTGCGCGCCGCCTACCGGAGGAATGCGGACCGGGTGGACCTCTTCCACGTCAACTGGCTGCAGAATGCCCTGCCGCTGGCCGGCATCGACAGGCCGGCGGTCATCTCCATCCTGGGCACCGATTTCAAGCTGCTGGATCTGCCGGGCATGAAGCCGCTGCTGCGGCGAATGCTCCGGCAGCGACGGGCAGCCCTGGTGCCAAACGCGGAGTGGATGGCACCCCGGCTGCGGGAAGACTTCGGCGATGTCGCATGCGTCCGCGCGATCTCCTTCGGCATCGACGACCGGTGGTACAGCCTCGAACGCAAGCCGCAGCTCGCGCCCGGCTGCTGGCTGGTCGTCTCGCGGCTGACCCGGGCCAAGCTGGGGCCGCTGTTCGAGTGGGGGCAGCCGTTGTTTTCCGGCGGTGAGCGGGAGCTGCACCTTATCGGCCCCAACCAGGAGGAGCTCGACCTGCCCCCCTGGGTTCACTATCACGGTCCCGCCAGCCCGGATGTGCTTGCCAGGGACTGGTTTCCCCGCGCCACAGGTCTCCTCACGCTCAGCCAGCACGCCGAGGGTCGCCCGCAGGTCCTCCTCGAGGCACTCGCGGCGGGACTCCCGATCATCGCTTCGGACATCGACGCCCACCGGGACCTGCTGCAGCCCGAACAGGCCGGGCTGCTCGTCTCATCGCCCGCAGGCCTCGAAAGCGCCCTTGCCCAGCTCGAGCGTGCAGACGCCAACGCTGCGCTGTCCGCCGCGTCCCGCGACAGGGCGCGCCGGACCTTTGGCACCTGGCGTGATTGCGCGGACCGTTATCTCGATGTCTACCGGGCGGTCACGGCGTGAAGGTAGCTATCTTCGGTGGGTGCGGCTTCATCGGCCGGGAGCTGATGAATGACCTCCTGGCTCGCGGGCACGAGGTCCTTACCATCGGCCGGAGCGGGCAACCGGGTGTGGCCCCCGGGCACAGCCACTCGACCACGGCCCCCGGTGACCGGGCAGGCATGCTCGCGCTGCTGGAGGATGTCGATACCCTGTTCCACCTCGCCTGCGACAGCACACCGGGCAGCACCCGCCTGGCTCCCGTAGCGGAGGGCACGGCCAATATCCTGCCCTCCCTGGAATTGCTCGAGATCCTTCAGGGCCTGCCGGCGCTGCGCCTGGTCTTCGTGTCCTCCGGCGGGGCCATCTACCGGCCCGGCGCGGACACGCCGCCCTCCCGAGAAGACAGCGCCTTGTCGCCCCGCTCCTACTATGGCGCCGGCAAGCTGGCCCTGGAGCTGTTCATCGAGGCCTACCAGCACCAGACCGGGCACGCCGCGGTGATCCTGCGGCCCTCCAACATCTACGGCCCGGGGCAGCGAGCCAGGCGGCAATTCGCCATCGTTCCAACGCTGCTGACAGCGCTGCGCGATGGCACGCCCTTCACCATCTGGGGCGACGGCTCCGCGCGCCGGGACTTCCTCTATATCGACGACTTCCTGGACCTCTGCCACCGGGTCATCACCGATGACCAGGACCGGGAACCCGGCACCATCTTCAACGCCGGATCCGGGCGAGACGTCTCAATCCTCGAACTCTGTGACCTTGTCGAGCGTGTCTCCGGGCGCACACTGCACCGTACCTTTGCGCCCCGGCGCGGCGTGGACATGCCCATCGCCCGGCTGGCTACGGAGAAAGCGCAAGTGACCCTTGGCTGGTCAGCCCGGACCCCCCTGCGTCTTGGCCTGGAGCAGACCTGGCGATGGTTCCTGAAGAACAGCGCCTGAAACCCGTCGTCAGCATCTGCATCGCCAACTTCAACGGTGCGGCCGTGCTCGATGCCTGCCTTTCCTCGGTCCTCGCCCAGGCCGCTGCTTTCCCGGTCGAGATTCTCGTCCACGACGACTGCTCCAGCGACAACTCGGTGGCACTGCTGAGAGCGCGGTTTCCGGGCGTTACCCTGCTGAACTCGGCGACGAACGTGGGCTTCTGCGTCGGCAACAACCGGCTCGCGGCAGCTGCCAGGGGCGAGTACCTCCTCCTGCTGAACAACGATACGCGGCTCCACCCCGGTGCGCTCGAGGCACTGCTTCGCTACCAGCGGGACACCCCGGAGGCGGGCGTGCTGACCCTGCCCCAGTACGACATGGCAACGGGCGAACTGCTGGATCGGGGCATGTTCATGGACCTCTTCGCCAACCCCATCCCCAACACCCTGCCCGGGACCCGGGATGTGGCGACCGTCATGGGCAGCTGCCTCTGGATAGAGCGCAAGCTCTGGCAGGACATCGGGGGCTTCCCCGAGTGGTTCGGCTCGATCGCCGAGGACATGTACCTCTGCTGCCGAGCCCGGCTGCTGGGGAGAAGGGTCGTGGCGGTCGACAGCAGTGGCTATGACCACGCCGTGGGATACTCTTTCGGGGGTGGCAGGGTGGAAGGGCGCCGTCTCCGGAGCTCCCTGCGCCGCCGCGCCCTGAGCGAACTGAACAAGAACCGGGTTATCGCGACCTGCTATCCGGGCTTCGGCATTCTGGTCCTGCTGCCGCAGTTTTTCCTGCTGTCCGTTGAGGGGGTTGTTCTCGGTGCGGTGCGTCGCCGACCGGCGCTGCTGACCCGCGTCTACCTGCCGGCGATCATCGGGATTATCGCGGACAGACGCCGGCTGGGCAGACAGCGTAGAAGCGTCCAGGGGAACCGGCGTATTTCAGCCGGGGACTTTTTCAGGCCCTTTCGTTTCACGCACCGCAAGCTGGCCATGCTCCGGGCTTATGGCTTCCCCGAGGTAACCGCGGACCGGTAGACGCCAGGGCGTCCTGGCACGGCCCCGGCGCTCTCCCGGGGAGGGAACGCTATACACGTCTTTGTGACCGCACCCCCGGATGCGTGTCCGGTGGCGGCGGTTGGCCGTCGCCCCGTGGCTGCCAGCGGGATGGAAGAGAACTCTGTACCGGCTCAATCGCCTGAACCGGACCGCAACGAGCCACGGCGCTGCGCGGGCATCGCCATGCTCGCTGCATAGGAGATCATGGTATGGAGCCGTGAACGGCGCGCTATCCGCAGATCGCGCAACCGACGAAAGCGCTGCCATGGCGTCAGCAGCGGCAGTTCGCACAGGCAGGCGAGCGCTTCACTGGTCTCGCTTTCGCCCAGCTCGTCCATACGTGCCTTGAGCGCTTCCAGCTGTCGAAAGGCCGCGACAAAATTCCTGATGGCGATCTCGCGGGGCCCGGTGCTGAAAACTTCCGCCAGGGTCCTGCGCCACCCCGGCACCCCCTGGTTGTTGTTACCGTGCACCCGGTAGTAGATGGTGCCGCCATCAAGGAAATGAATTTCCCCCAGGCAGCTCGCGCACAGGGCTATCCACCAGTCATGCAGCACCGCTTCCCCGGGGACGGGTAAAAGCCGCTCCAGGAGGCTGCGGTCAAACGCCATGGCGCAACCGGGAATCAGGTTGCCGAAGGCGAGGTCCCGCCAGGAAAGATCCCTGCATTCGAGGGCTCTTTCGAGGCCCGGATGGCGCGCTCGAAGCGAGTCCCCCGCTTCGTTGGTCAGCACAAGGCTGCTCACAAACAGCCTTGGACGCATGGCGGGCAGCGCGCTTGCTGCTCGCACCAGCTGCTCAAGACGATCGGCCTGCCACCGGTCGTCCTGGTCAGCCAGGACGATGAGGTCTCCACTTGCGGCGGCGAGGGCCACGGAAAAGGCCCTCCCGGCACCGAGATTCTCGCTGCCGGAGAGGATGCGCACGGGTACTGCGGTTTCCTCCGCCAGCCCTTCGGCCAGCCGGATAGTGCCGTCACTCGAACAGTCATCGTAGACAATGACTTCTGCCGGAAGCGTCGTCTGGCCCAGGATGCTTCCCAGCTGCTCACCGAGATAGCGCTCGCCATTGTAGGTACAGAGAACGACCGAAACCTTCGGTACTTCCATCACCTCCCGGGCCTCACGAAGGGTACTCTCCTGCCGCTCACCTTCGCCTCCTGTGAGGGTCACAGCGACGCTCGCCAGGCGTCCTCATAACAGTCGCTCACCGCTTCCGGGGTAAAGCTTTCTCCCGCGCGAAGGGCATTCCGGGTCAGGCGTTCCCACAGGGCGCGGTCATCACAGTTCACGTCCGCAGGGAACGAGAAACGCTTTGAGCGCGCGTCGTACACCAGCCCGCAATCATTAGCCCGCACGAACGATGCAAGCTCTTCGAGTGCACTCGAAACAATCAAAGGGACCCCCCTGGACAGGGCTTCAGAGGCTTTCGTGGAGAAAAAGTTCTCGCGCATCTTCGCGCGGACAAAGTAGTTTCCGAGGTCAGTTCTCCCCGGGATTACCAGCGCCAGCAGTTCATCGTAGTAGGCGGGCATTTCTTCATAGCGATAGCTCTTCGCCGAAACCCCTGACACTTCTCCTCCGTCAGGCATGGCAAGACTTGGGCGCATCATCGGCATGGCTTCGAGTATCTGCTCCAGCACCCTTCGATCATTCCACGCTGCAAAGGTACCAGCGAATCCCATTTTCCGTTGCTGCCACCGCCCGGCGAAGTCGACGGAAAAATCAGGCTCCCGGGCAAAGCCGGCGATCGGCGCATAATGGATCTGAAGGCCTGTCGTCGCACAAAAATGCTTACGATAGACATGCAGGGGAAGAAATGCTGAATCCGCCTGTTCTACCAGGCTCATTTCCCACTGCACCGCCGCGCCATAAGCGAGCTTCCCGAGCACGGGCGCGGCTAACGGGAACTCCATGGGCAGGGAGCTTCGCATATCAAAGGAGAGATAGGCATGAAGCGTGCGCCTGATCCGGCGCCTGAGGCGAAGCGCCAGGGCCATCGCGAGATAGCTCCTGCAGTGAAAGATCATCGCAGTGCCCCTGTGCTCCTGCAGCATGGCCGCCATTTGCCGCTCGAGGAAAAAAGCGGCGAGGTGCAGCCAGGGCTTGTGCAGCAGAAAGGACAGCGGTTGCCCCAGGGTCAGCGGAGCGCTTACCCAGAACAGCCTGATACCCTCATCGCTGCACAGCGACTGAACGGCCGCAAACGCGCCGCGGCGATTCCATTTGTCCCTCAGGAAGGAAAGCAGCGGCAGCACGGCGATCACCGAAACGGCCTGGCCCCTCCGCCGGCGCTGCAAAGCCGGAGCGAGAAACTGGGACGCCTGCAGGCCGGAATCCTTCAGCATTTCTCCCGCCATCACATAGACGACCGGTGTTTCCATAGCCAGGCAGGGACCTCCTGTTGCCAGCGCTGCCGCGCGCGGGTTGCCGGACCCGCCTAGAGCGGCGGCGGTTCCACGTCTCCGCCCTCGGGCTCGTGCTCCACATTCTTGTACTGCAGGTTGGTGAGCTGCTCGGAGAGGAGCCCCATGAGGAAGACGATCATGCCGGCGAGGACCAGCAGCGTGCTCATGTTGGTGAAACGCAGCGAGCCGGTACTGAGCGCCGACAGCACGTAGTTGAGCCCGCCCAGCCCCGCCATCAGCACGGACACCGGGAAGTACACCTTCAGCGGGGAGTAGAGCGTGCCGACCTTGAAGATAATCAGGAAAAAGCGCAGCCCGTCCCGCAGCAGGTTGATATGGCTGCGGCCAGCGCGCCGCCCGACCGCGGTAGGTACGAAGCCCACCGAATAGCCCGCGCGGAAGAACGCCATGGTCGACGTGGTCGGGTAGCTGAAGCCGTTGGGCAGCAGGTAGAGAAAGCTGAGGAACTTCTTCCGGTGCGCCACCCGGAAGCCGGAGGTCAGGTCATCGATGCGCTGACCCACCATCCAGCTCGCCAGCCGGTTGTAAAACGCATTTGCGCCCCAGCGGAAGACGCTCGCCTGGGAGGACAGGCCGCTGCGCGCACCGACGACCATGTCGTAGCCCTCCTCGAGGCGCGCGAGGAGGTCCGGGATGGCGGCCGGGTCATGCTGGCCGTCGGCGTCCATGAAGAGAATATAGTCCCCCCGGGCCGCCAGGGCACCGCGCTTGATGGCGGCGCCGTTCCCCTTGCCATAGGGCTGGGTGATGACTTCCACCCCGTGGCGACGCGCGACGCCCGCCGTGCCGTCGCAGGAGCCATCGTCGACCACGATCACCTGCCTGCCGGGGGCCGCGGCGATAACGCGCGGCAGCAGGCTCTCGAGGTGCTCTGCCTCGTTCTTCGCCGGGATGACGATGGACAGTGTCAAGGTGGGTCTCCGAGCGCTCCAGCAGGGGGTCGGCACCACAAGGCCGCCGACAGGGGAACTAAAACATACTAGGCCCCGCCGGGCCAGCACGGGAACCGGCGCGGCAGCCGCGACGCCTCAGGGCAGGCTCTCGAGCACGAGCTGCTCCACCGGGCGCAGGCGCCCGGCTTCACCCAGCGCCCGCAACTGGTCGCGCGCGGCCCGCGCCGTCTCCAGGTCGCCCGCCTGCGTCGCCGCCTCCAGGCGGAGTATGACCAGCGTGCCGTCCGACGGCGCCGCCTCCGAGGCCATCGACGAGTAGATGTATACGCGGGTAGGGTTGCCCAGGCGCCGCTCCAGGACCGCCAGCTCCTTGAGGACTTTCCAGTTCAGGGGCTCGCCCCCGGCAGCCTGACTCGCAACCAGTGCCTGGATCCACTCGGAGACACGATCCCAGGCGGCCTCCGGGCAAACCCGGTCTTCGTGGATTTCCCGGAGCACCCGGGCCGACATGCCGTGAAGCGGGTTCTCCATGACCCCATCGGGCAGGGGCACCAGCGCCCCCTCAACGGGATCCCCGGCGAGACAGGCTGCGGCAACCCGGCGCAGGACCCGGTCACCGAAACCCAGGGCCATCGCGGCAACCTGCGACCGGCTCAGTTCTACGGCACGGTCGATGTGTGGTCCTGCCAATTCATGGTGACCGAGGGCGGCCATGCGCAGGCCGTATTGCGAATGGGCCCTGGCCGACGCCGGGTGACCGCGCAGGTGGTGCGCCAGCAGCGCATCATAGGAACGCCAGTGGTGGGCATAGTTGAAGGTCGAGAATGTCAGCGCGCCGACGTAAAGCGCGAGCAGCGGGGCCACCAGGCGCCCGGCACCCGGGGCAAGGTGCGAGAAGACCCGGGCCAGGCCTGCCACCGCTAACAGGGCCAGGCCGGCGCTGGGCAGGTAATTGCGGTGCTCGAAGTACAGCTCGAGCGGCAGGAAGGAACTCTCCAGGCTGTGGCCGATGAAATACACCGCCAGGGCGAAGGCGACGACGCTTCGCCGGCGGCGCACGGCGCTCACCGCCAGGAAGGCCAGGGACGACAACACGAAGACAGCGGCGACCAGGCCCGCCGGCGACAGGAGTTCGCCCGAGAAGTCGTCGTGGAGCAGCCCCATCCGCCGTGTATCGGGGAGCAGGAACTGGCGCGCGTAATCGGTCACCGCCAGCAGGGAGTAGAACAACCGGTCTGTGAAGCCGAAAGAGCGGTGGGAAAAGCCCACCTCCGAGCGGGCCAGGAAATAGCAGCCCAGGGCCAGGAAAGCCATGACACCGAGCAGCAGCACGCCCTGCGCTGCGGGCTTCAGGTAACGCTCACGGCGTGACCCGGCGCGCCCCGGCCCGCCAGGAAGGATGAAAAGCTCGAGGGCGGCAAGCAGGGGGAGAGCCAGCAGCCCGTTTTCCTTGGCGAAGGGCGCCGCCAGCAGGGCACCGATGCACAGCAGGGCAAAGCCGGCACGCGCACGCGCCCCCGTCGCCACTCGCGCAAGCCCGTAGCTGACCAGTGCCAGCAGCGTGAAAGTCCCCGCGAGCAGCGTCATGCGCTGGGCGATGTAGAGAACGGAGCTGGCCTTCTGCGGGGCCAGCGCCCAGAGCATCGCCGCGAAAACGCCCATCAGCATGGGCCGGGCGACCCCGGTGCAGGCGAACACCAGGCGGGCGAGCAGAAAGACGAGGAAACCGTTGATGGCGTGCAGCCCCATGGACAGCAGCTGGCTCTCGTAGGGCCCCGCCTTGAGGAAAACCTGCTCCGCGGCGAAGGTGGCGATCGACAGGGGGCGCCCGAGGGGGCCCGACACATCGCTGAACACGTAGTGCCAGAACTGCTCCGGGTGCTCACGCAGGTGCTGCAGGGGAACCACAGACGTGGCGTCGTCGAACAGGTAGCCGGTCCCGACGCCGGGAGAGAATGCACCGTAGACGCCGGCGGCGATGGCCAGCAGCACGAGTGCGCCGGAGAGCCACCGGGTACACAGGATGCGGCGCAATGGCGAAGAAAAAGCCTGGCGGGTCAACGGCGGCACGGGTTGCTCAGGATCTCGTCAGGAGCGGCGGCGGACACAGGGTAGCGCGCCACGCCGCCAGACAAAAAGCCGGAAAAAAAACCAGACAAAAAAGAGCCCCGGGATCGGGGCTCTGGAACTTGCCTGCAATGTGGGTCCGGCCGCGGCCGGACCGGTTGCTAGCCGCGGCAGGTGGCGGGGAGGTACTTCGCCTCGACGGCCTGGGTGCCACCCGGGCCGCAGACCCAGTTCACGCGGCGGGAGCCCTGATCCATCGTACCCGTCAGCTGGAAGGTGTCACCCTGGACGTCGGCCGGGAGCTGCGTAGCCGAGTTCGAGATGGTGATCGTGTAAATCCCGATGAAGCTCGTACCGCCCGGCGCATAGGCCGCCTGGCTGACGAACGAGTCCTGCCCAAAGCCAGCGAGGGTGATGCCGGCCGCAGCGGCATCCGCGGGCATTGCGCCGTTGCTGGCCGCGAACTCGGCGATCGTCGTCTTCGCCTCCGCAGCCACCGCGAGCGCTTCGGACAGCCGGGCACGAACGGTGTAGTCCTGGTAGGCCGGCAGCGCGATGGCCGCCAGGATGCCGACGATCGCGATGACGATCATCAGTTCGATCAGTGTGAAGCCCCCTTGGCGGGCTGCATGTTGCTTTTTCATGATGGTCTCCCTTCGGTCCCAATTGCGATCCTGCGAGCCCCGGGGGGGCTGAGCAGGGTGACGGTGGTATGAGCGTAGGCGCGCATAGAGCCCACCCTGCACGGAACGCAGCAAAATGCGGGCCAGAACTTCCGTCACCGTGCCAGCAGAAGCCGGATCGCACATCGATATACAGTAAAAACAACAAGTTAAGTGACAGCCCGGCCTGCCGCGCAAGCTGTTGTTGCAACCGCCCGCCGCCCCCGGGCAGGCAGGGGCACATGACGTTTTTACCCCCTGGCTGACAAATTTTGTCGGTTCCGCCTGCAAAAAGCGTTCGAATCCGCCCGCCGACCCCCGGCTCCCTGTCGCCGCGGGCCCGCGCAGGCGCCGGTAACGGCGCCCCGGGCGTAAAAAATCGACTGAATTTCCAAACACTTAACGACTACACCTTCAGAGAGCCGGTAGGTATACTCAGGGTGTCTAGCCGGGGTGCCCGCGATCGCCCCTCGAGGTGGCATGATGAACGAGCAAGCAAAAACGCCGCCCTCCGGCCTCGCCGGGCGCCTCGTTATCGAGGGCCTGATCGATGCCGACCAGGCGCGGCAGGCACAGCGCGCCGCGGTGGAGCAGCGCGTGCCTTTCGTGAGCTACCTCGTCGAGTCGGTCGACGTCGACGGCAGGGAACTCGCGCGCATCGCCTCGCAGGAGTTCGGGGCGCCGCGCTTCGACCTCGACGCCTTCGACCGGGAGCAGCTCCCGGACGGCCTGGTCGAGCCGGACCTGATCACCAAGCACCACGCCCTGCCCCTCTTCCACCGCGGCAAGCGGCTGTTCATCGCCGTCTCGGACCCGACCAACCTCGCCGCCCTGGACGAGATCAAGTTCAACACCGGGATCAGCACCGAGCCGATCCTGGTCGACGAGCAGAGTCTCACGAAGGCGATCGCCGACTGGTCCAACGCGCAGGAAGACCTGGCCGGCGGGCTGGAGGAGCTCGAGGCCGGCGAACTCGAGGACATCGATATCAGCGCCGTCGATGAAGACGAGCGCGCGGACGGCGCCGAGGACAACGCGCTCGACGAGACCCCCATCGTCCGCTTCGTCAACAAGGTACTTGTCGATGCCATCAAGCAGGGCGCCTCGGACATCCATTTCGAGCCCTACGAGAAAGACTACCGGGTGCGCTTCCGCACCGACGGTATGCTCGAGGAAATGGTGCGGCCGCCACGCAACCTGGCACCGCGCCTCGCCGCGCGGCTCAAGGTCATGTCGCAAATGGACATCTCCGAGCGGCGCATCCCGCAGGACGGCCGCATCCAGATGCGCCTGTCGCGCAACCGCGCGGTCGACTTCCGGGTCAACACGCTGCCGACACTCTTCGGCGAAAAGATCGTACTGCGGATCCTCGACCCGACCAGCGCGCAGCTGGGCATCGACGCCCTCGGCTACGAGCCGGAGCAGAAGGAGATGTACCTGCGCGCGCTCGCCCAGCCCCAGGGCATGATCCTGGTGACCGGGCCCACCGGCTCCGGCAAGACGGTCTCGCTGTACACGGGCCTCAACATCCTCAATGAACCACACCGCAACATCTCCACCGCGGAAGATCCGGTGGAGATCAACCTCTCCGGCATCAACCAGGTGCACGTGAACCCGAAGGTCGGCCTCAACTTTGCCGAGGCCCTGCGCTCCTTCCTGCGCCAGGACCCGGACGTGATCATGGTCGGCGAGATCCGCGACCTGGAAACGGCGGAGATCGCCATCAAGGCGGCACAGACGGGCCACCTCGTGCTGTCGACGCTGCACACGAACAGCGCCGCCGAGACGATCACCCGCCTGCTCAACATGGGCGTCCCGACCTTCAACCTGGCCACCTCCGTGAGCCTGATCATCGCCCAGCGCCTGGCGCGGCGCCTGTGCAGCGAGTGCAAGGCACCGGCGGATCATATCCCCGATGACGTGCTCAGGCAGGAAGGCTTCACGGACGAGATGCTGCAGGGCGCCACGCTGATGAAGGCCGTGGGCTGCAAGGTGTGCAACGACGGCTTCAAGGGGCGGGTGGGCGTCTACGAGGTCGTGCGCATCACGCCGGAGATCAGCGAGCTGATCATGGCCCAGGCGGACGCGACGAAGATCGCCAGGCAGGCCCGGGCCCACGGCTTTCACTCCGTGCGCACGGCGGCGCTCATGAAGTGCGCGGCCGGTATCATCAGCCTCGAGGAAGTGAACCGTATTACCATCGACTAGGCTTTCGACTAGGCTTAAGGTGCGCCCGGCGGCGCAGCGGAGAGGGCGGGACGACACATGGCAACGGCAACCAGCACTCCCTTCATCTGGAGCGGCACCGACAAGAACGGCCGCCAGACCAAGGGCGAGATCAATGCGCCATCCTCGGCGCTGGCGCGCGCGCAGCTGCGCCAGAAGGGCATCAACCCGCGGTCCGTGCGACGCAAGCCGAAACCGCTGTTCAGCGCGCGCAAGAAGCCCATCAAGCCGGGAGACATCGCGGTCTTCACCCGCCAGATGGCGACCATGATGAAAGCCGGCGTGCCGCTCGTGCAGAGCTTCGACATCGTCGCCGACGGGATCGAGAATCCGTCCATGCGTACCCTGGTAATGTCGATCAAGAATGACGTGGCCGGCGGCTCCGGCCTCGCCGTGTCCCTCGAAAAGCACCCCCGCTATTTCGACGAGCTGTTCTGCAGCCTGGTCGGCGCCGGCGAATCCTCGGGCCGCCTGGAGACCATGCTCGATCGCGTGGCCACCTACAAGGAAAAGACCGAGGCCCTGAAGCGCAAGATCAAGAAGGCCCTCACCTACCCCGCCGCGGTCATCGTCGTCGCCATCGTCGTCACCGGCATCCTGCTGGTGAAGGTCGTGCCGCAGTTCGCCGAGACCTTCCGCAGCTTCGGCTCGGATCTGCCGGCCTTCACGCTCTTCGTGCTGCGCATCTCGGAGTTTGTCCAGGCCTGGTGGTTCATCATTCTCCTCGCCCTGCTCGCGGCGGTCTGGGGCATCCGGGAGGCGAAGCTGCGATCGGTGCGTTTCTCCGAAGCGATCGACAGGCTGGCGCTGAAGGCGCCGGTCATCGGCGGTATCACCCACGATGCCGTGGTCGCCCGCTTCTCGCGCACCCTGGCCACCACCTTCAATGCCGGCGTGCCCCTCGTGGAGGCCCTGGAGTCCACGGCCGGCGCCGCGGGCAACTCGGTCTTTGCCAAGGCCATCCTGCAGATCCGCGACGACGTGACCACCGGCGCCACGCTCTACCAGTCCATCAAGGCCACCGGCCTGTTCCCGAACATGCTCCTGCAGATGGTCTCCATCGGCGAGGAGTCCGGGCAGCTCGACGAGATGCTGGACAAGGTTGCCAGCCACTACGAGGAGGCGGTCGACAACGCCGTGGACAACCTGAGCGCGCTCATGGAGCCCATGATCATGTCCATTCTCGGCGTGCTCGTGGGCGGCCTCATGGTGGCCATGTACCTGCCGATCTTCATGCTCGGCTCGGTGATCTGAGCCGGTGCGGGCCAAGGCAGCCGGCGGCCGGCCGGGCTGGAAGATGACGAGTTACCGGCACGGGGCCCCGGCGTGATCCTGGGCTGGCTCGCGCAACACCCGGCCTGGTGGGTCGGGATCGTGGGGGTGCTCGGCCTCGTCGTGGGCAGCTTTCTCAACGTGGTGATCCTGCGGCTGCCGCGCATGCTGGAGGCGCAGTGGCGACGGGACTGCCGGGAGCTGCTCGCCGAAGGGGAACCGCCGGGCGAGCAGCCGCCGTCCTTCTCCCTAGCCTACCCGCCGTCCCACTGCACGGCCTGCGCCGCGCGTATCCGGCCCTGGCACAACATCCCCCTCCTCAGCTACCTGCTCCTGCGCGGGCGCTGCGCCGACTGCCGTGCGCCCATCTCGCCGCGCTACCCGCTGGTTGAGGCGGCCACGGGGGCGGCCTCGGTGGCCGTGGCCCTCTACGTCGCGCCCGGGCTGGCCGCCGCCGCGGCGCTCGCCTTCACCTGGGCGCTCATCGCCCTCACCGGTATCGACATCGACCACCAGCTGCTGCCGGACGACATCACCCTGCCACTGCTCTGGGCCGGTCTCCTCTACAACCTGGCCAGCGGCGCGGTACCCCTCGCCGACGCGGTGGCGGGCGCCGCGGCCGGCTACCTGCTGCTGTGGAGCATCTACTGGCTGTTCAAGCTCCTCACCGGCAAGGAGGGCATGGGCTACGGCGACTTCAAGCTGCTCGCCGCCATCGGCGCCTGGCTGGGCTGGCAGGCCCTGCCGCTGGTGATCCTGCTCTCGTCGCTGGTCGGCGCGGTGGTCGGCGTCGCCGGCATGCTGCTCCTCGGCCGCGGCCGCGACGTACCGATCCCCTTCGGGCCCTACCTCGCCGCGGCGGGCTGGATCGCCCTCCTCCGGGGGGATGTCATCGCGGCCTGGTGGCTCGGCATGCTGCAGCCATGAGCACGCGCTTCGTGGTCGGCGTCACCGGCGGTATCGGCAGCGGCAAGTCCGCGGTCACGGACCGCTTCGCCGCCGCCGGCGTGGTCGTGATCGATGCGGACCAGGCAGCACGTACGGTCGTGGAGCCGGGCACCGGGGGCCTTGCCGCGATCGTCGAGCACTTCGGCGACTCCATCCTCGACGGCGACGGCCGTCTCGACCGGCCCGCCCTGCGCCGCCGGGTCTTTGAGGACCCGGCGGAGCGCGCCTGGCTGGAGCAGCTCACCCATCCGCTCATCGGCGAACAGATCGCCCGCGAACTCGCGGCGGCGACGTCACCCTACTGCATCCTCAGCTCCCCCCTGCTGCTGGAGACGCGGCAGAAGGACCTGGCGGACGTGATCGTGGTGGTGGATGTCCCGGAGGAACTGCAGGTCGCCCGCACCATGGCGCGGGACGACAACGACGCCGAGCTGGTGCGCAAGATCATGGCGGCCCAGCTGTCCCGGGCGGAGCGCCTCGAGGGCGCGGACATCATCATCGACAACAGCGGCACCCTCGCCGACCTCGACGAGCGCGTTGCCGAGCTGCACGCGGAATTCCTGGCCCGGGCGGAGCTGGCGCGCGAGGGCTAGCCGAGACGCTCCCGGATGGCCTCGATGATCGGGCCGTTCGCCGCAGGGAACTCACCGGCGTCGAGCTCAAGTAGCGCCAGCCAGCGCAGCGGCTGCCCTTCCCGCCCCGACACCTCGCCGTGCCAGGCCGTGACCAGGTGCACGTCGAGACGGACGTGGCGGTCGCCATAGTCGTGCTCGATGACCACCAGCGGCTCGCTCGCGGCGACTTCGAGGGCAACTTCCTCGGCCAGTTCCCGCGCCAGCGCATCAAGCACGCTCTCCCCGTCCTCGACCTTGCCGCCGGGAAACTCCCAGCGCCCGCCCTGGTGCTTCTCTACCGGCCTGCGCGCCACGAGCACCCGGCCCTCGCCGTCAGGGACCACGCCGACGGCAACGTGCAGGATGCCCCCGTCAGGTACGGTACTCGGCATTGATGCGCACGTAGTCGTAGGAAAAATCGGAGGTCCAGACCGTCTCGCTCGCCTCACCGCGACCGAGGTCCACGGCGATGCGGATGTCGGTCGCGGCCATGGCCGCGGCACCGGCCTCCTCGCTGTAGCTCGCCGCGCGGCAGCCGCCCTCGGCGATCAGCACGTCGTTGAGGCGCACGCTCACGGCCTCGACATCGAGGTCGGCGATACCCGCGCGGCCGATGGCGGCCAGGAGCCGCCCCCAGTTCGGGTCCGAGGCGAACAGCGCGGTCTTGACCAGCGGCGAGTGGGCAATGGTGAAAGCGACCGCCAGGCACTCTGCACCGTCGCGCCCGCCTTCCACGGAAACGGTCACGAACTTGCTCGCGCCCTCGCCGTCGCGCACCAGCCCCCGGGCGAGCTGCACGCAGACATCGCCCACGGCCTCGGCCAGCAGGCGGGCGGCCTCGCTGTCGTTCGCCGTAAGCTCCTCATTGCCCGCAGCACCGGTGGCGAGGAGCACGCAGGCATCGTTGGTGGAGGTGTCACCATCGACAGAGATGCGGTGGAAGGAACGCTCCACGGCCTCGCGCAGGAGCTCGTCGAGCAGCGGCTGCGCCACGGCCGCATCGGTGGCAAGGAAGGCGAGCATGGTGGCCATGTCGGGACGCAGCATGCCGGCGCCCTTGGCCATGCCGGTCACGGTGATGGTCCGGCCACCGATATCGAGCTGCGCGCTGCACAGCTTGGGACGCGTATCCGTAGTCATGATGCCCCGTCCGGCATCCGCCCAGCCGTCTGCGGCAAGGCCCTCGAGGAGCCGCGGTACCGCGGCGGTGATGGGCGCCACCGGGAGCGCTTCGCCGATCACGCCGGTCGAGAACGGCAGCACCTCGGCGTCCCGTACCCCCGCCGCCTCGGCCACTGCCGCGGTGCAGGCGCGGGCGTCCGCAAGGCCCGCCGCGCCGGTGCCGGCATTGGCGTTGCCGGTGTTGATCAGGAGGTAGCGGGGGGCCGCCGCCGCGAGACGCTCGCGAGCCAGGTGAACGGGCGCAGCGCAGAAGGCGTTGCGCGTGAACACGGCGGCGCAGCGGCTGCCCGGTGCTGCTTCGAGGAGGACGAGGTCCGGCCGGCCCGGGTAGCGCACGCCGGCCGCCACGGTAGCAAGGCGGATGCCGCCGACCGGCAGCGGCGCGTCCGCCAGCTCAGGGCCTGTCATCTACCGCGCCCGCCCTAGAGCGCGCCGTGGCACTGCTTGTACTTCTTGCCGCTGCCACAGGGGCAGGGCTCGTTGCGGCCCACCTTGGGCTGCTCGCGGGTGAAGGGCTGCTGGGCGCCCGGCTCCGCGGCGGCCTGCGCAGCACCCTGGGAGGCCCCGGCATCGCCCGCCGGCGCGGCGGCGGCCTCCTCGGCCAGGGCCGAAGCCGCGGCGTGCTGGAAGGCCAGCTTCTCGCGCTCTGCCGCCTCCCGGCGCCGCTGCTCGATCAGCTCGGACTCGTCCTCGCTGCGCACGCGCACGTGGGAGAGGAACTTCACCACCTCGTACTTGAGGTTCGAGAGCAGGGACTGGAACAGCGCGAAGGACTCGCGCTTGTACTCCTGCTTGGGGTTCTTCTGCGCATAGGCGCGCAGGTGGATCCCCTGGCGCAGGTGATCCATCGTCGCCAGGTGTTCCTTCCACAGCGTATCGAGCACCTGCAGCATAATCTGCTTCTCGATCTTGCGCATGTCCGGGCCGACCTGCTCGCACTTGGCGTCGTAGGCGGCCTGGATGGCGTCGATGATGCGCTCGCGCAGGCCCTCTTCGTCGAGCTTGTCGTCCTCGTCGAGCCACTGCTGCACGGGGAGTTCGATGGCGAACTCCGCCTCCAGCTGGCGCTCGAGCCCGGGGATATCCCACTGCTCCTCCACGCTCATCGGCGGCACGTAGCTGTCGATGGCCTCGTTGACCACGTCGCGGCGGATCGCCGTGATCGTGTCGTAGATGTCGGCCTCGTCGAGCAGTTCGTTGCGCTGCTGGTAGATGATCTGGCGCTGGTCGTTGGCGACGTCGTCGTACTCGAGAAGCTGCTTGCGGATGTCGAAGTTGCGGCCCTCGACCTTTCGCTGCGCCTTCTCGATGGCGTTGGTGACCATGCGGTGCTCGATGGCCTCACCCTTCTCCATGCCCAGGGCCTGCATGAAGCTCTTCACCCGGTCGGAGGCGAAGATGCGCATGAGGTTGTCCTCGAGGGAGAGGTAGAAGCGCGTGACCCCCGGGTCGCCCTGGCGGCCGGCGCGGCCGCGGAGCTGGTTGTCGATGCGCCGGGACTCGTGGCGCTCCGTACCGAGGATGTGCAGGCCGCCGGCCTCCAGCACCCGGTCCTGGCGTTCCTTCCAGCCCGCGCGAAGCTCGTCGCGCTTCGCCTCGTCGATGTCCCCGGCCGCGGCGAGCTCCGCGTCGAGGTTGCCGCCGAGGACGATGTCCGTGCCGCGGCCCGCCATGTTGGTGGCGATGGTCACTACCCCCGGGCGCCCGGCCTGGGCAATGATCTCGGCTTCCTGCTCGTGGTACTTGGCGTTCAGCACCTTGTGCTCGATGCCGGCCTTGCGGAAACGCTTCGACAGTTCCTCGGAGTTTTCCACGGAGGCCGTACCCACCAGCACCGGGGCGTCCTCGGCGATGCAGGCCTTCACGTCCTCGACGATGGCGTCGAACTTCTCCTCGCGGGTGAGGTAGACGAGGTCATTGAGATCCTTGCGGATCATCGGCTTGTTGGTGGGAATCACCAGCACCTCGAGACCGTAGATCTGCCGGAACTCGAAGGCCTCCGTATCCGCCGTGCCGGTCATGCCGGCCAGTTTCTCGTAGAGGCGGAAGTAATTCTGGAAGGTCGTGGATGCCAGCGTCTGGCTCTCCGCCTGGATGGCAACGCCCTCCTTCGCCTCGATGGCCTGGTGCAGGCCCTCGGAGAGGCGCCGGCCGGGCATGGTGCGCCCGGTGTGCTCGTCGATAAGCACGACCTGGCCGCCCTGCACGATGTACTCCACGTCGCGGTGGTAGAGCACGTGGGCGCGCAGCCCGGAGTGGATGTGGTGCAGCAGCTGCAGATTGGTCGCTGCGTAGAGGCTGTCACCCTCTTCGAGCAGCCCCGCCTCGATGAGCAGGCCCTCGACGAACTCGTGGCCCTCCTCGGTGAGCTCGACCTGCCGCGCCTTCTCGTCGACGCTGTAGTGGCCCGCATCGTCCTCGGTCGCCGCCCGCAGCCGGGGCACGAGCGTGTTGATGCGCTTGTACAGCTCGGAGCTGTCCTCGGAGGCGCCGGAGATGATCAGCGGCGTACGCGCCTCGTCGATGAGGATCGAGTCCACCTCGTCGACGATGGCGAAGGCCAGCTCGCCCTGCAGCTTGTCCTCCAGGGTGAAGGCCATGTTGTCGCGCAGGTAGTCGAAGCCGAACTCGTTGTTGGTGCCGTAGATGACGTCGCAGCGGTAGGCCGCGCGCTTCTGCTCGGGCAGCTGCCCGGAGCGGATGACACCGACCTCGAGGCCGAGAAACTCGTAGAGCGGGCCCATCCAGCCCGCATCGCGACCGGCGAGATAGTCGTTGACGGTCACCAGGTGTACGGGACTGCCGGTGAGCGCGTTCAGGTAGGCCGGCAGCGTCGCCACGAGGGTCTTGCCCTCGCCGGTGCGCATCTCGGCGATCTTGCCCTCGTGCAGGGCCATGCCGCCGATGAGCTGGACGTCGAAGTGACGCATGCCAAGCACCCGCCGGCTGGCCTCGCGGCAGACCGCGAAAGCGTCGGGGAGGACCGCGTCGACACTCTCCCCGCCGGCGAGCCGCTCGCGGAACTCGTCGCTCTTCGCGGCGAGGGCGGCGTCGTCGAGCGCCTGCAGGGTCTCCTCCTGGGCGTTGATCGTGCGCACGATCTTGCGCAGGCGCTTCAGCTCCCGCTCGTTGCGGGTTCCGAAGACTTTTTTCAGGGCCTTGTTAATCATCGTCTGTGCTGTTTCCGTAGCGGAGGCGGCGCGCTGCGCCTGCGCCTGGTGCATCGCGCGGCGGGACGCCGGGACGAGGTCATCGGGATGCGTGGGTGCGGCCGGCCCTCACAGCCGGAGCGCACCGGCTCAGGCCGGGCGCGGCGACCGATGGCGCCGCGATAAAGGGCGGGAGTTTCGCATATCGCTGCGGCATTTGCCATCTCGGTGGCCGGAAAAGACCGGGGCAGGAATCACGACGGGGCGTCGCTCCACACCGCATGAGGCGCGGGGAAGCGCCCCGGGCGCCGCTGTGCAACCGGCGCCCGGGGCCGAGGGCCAGGAGTCAGTCGGCCTGGCGGCGGAGGAAGGTGGGGATATCGAAGTACTCCCCGCCCACCGCTTCCGCCGGGGCGGCAGCGGCACCGCCGGCGGCCGCGCGACGACGCGCCGGGGGCGTGTCGTAGTCGCGGTAGTCAGGCTGGGCCGCCGGTTCGGCCGGCGACTCCTCCGCGGCGGCCTGCGGCTGCGGCTGCGCCGCGGCGCGCCGCGGCGCGGAATCGACCACCTGCAGCGGTACCCGCGCCGCCTCGGCGCCGAGGCCCGTGGCCACCACCGTCACGCGCAGCTCGTCGCTCAGTTCCGGGTCGATGACGGTACCGACCACCACCGTCGCCTCCTCGGAGGCGAACTCCTCGATGGTGTCACCCACCTCCGAGAACTCGCCCAGGGACAGGTCGAGACCGGCGGTGATGTTGACCAGGATACCGCGGGCGCCCTCCAGGTCGATGTCGTCCAGCAGCGGGCTGTTGATGGCGCGCTCGGCGGCCTCCCGGGCCCGGTTCTCGCCGCGGGAACTGCCCGTACCCATCATGGCCATGCCCATCTCGGACATCACCGTGCGCACGTCGGCGAAGTCGACGTTGATCATGCCCGGGCGGATGATCAGGTCCGCGATGCCCTGCACCGCGCCGAGGAGGACGTTGTTGGCCTCCTTGAAGGCGTCGAGCAGGCTGGTGTTCTTGCCGAGCACGTCCAGGAGCTTCTCATTCGGGATGGTGATCAGCGAGTCGACGTGCTGCTGCAGCTCGGCGATACCGTTGTGGGCGATACCCAGGCGCTTCTTGCCCTCGAAGGGGAAGGGCCGGGTAACGACGGCCACCGTGAGGATGCCCAGTTCCCGGGCGACCTCGGCCACCACCGGCGCGCCGCCGGTGCCGGTACCGCCGCCCATGCCGGCGGTGATGAACACCATGTCGGCGCCGCGCAGCGAGTCGGCGATGCGGTCGCGGTCTTCCATGGCCGCCGCCCGGCCGATATCCGGGTTGGCGCCCGCGCCGAGGCCCTTGGTGATGTCGCCACCGAGCTGCAGCACCGTGCGCGCGTCGATGTCCGACAGGGCCTGCGAGTCGGTGTTGGCGCAGATGAAATCCACGCCCTCGACGCTGTTGTCGATCATGTGCTTGACGGCGTTGCCGCCGCCGCCACCGACCCCGATCACCTTGATGACCGCGTTCTGCGGTACGTTATCGATCAGTTCAAACATGGTCTTACTCCCCTTTTTGCACAGGAACCGCGTTTCACGCGGCGTTGAAAATTCCTTGTTCCACAACGCTAGAAATTGCTGCCGAACCAATGGCGCAGGCGGGCCCACCAGCCCGGCCCCGCCTCGCCGCTCGAGAGCAGCCCGCGGGACGCCTCCCCCGGATGCTGCGCGGCGTAGTGCAGCAGCCCGCAGGCGGTGGCGTAGACCGGGTTGCGCACGATGTCCGCCATGCCCTGCACCGCCTGCGGGTAGCCCACCCGCACGGGCATGTGGAAGATCTCCTCGGCGAGCTCCACCACCCCTTCCATCTTCGAGGTGCCGCCGGTGAGCACGATGCCCGCGGGCACCATGTCCTCGTAGCCGCTGCGCCGGAGCTCCCCCTGCACCAGGGTGAACAGCTCGTCGTAGCGCGGCTCCACCACCTCGGCGAGAGACTGCCGGGAGAGGTCCCGCGGCGGCCGGTCGCCGACGCTGGGCACCTTGATGGTCTGGTCCGCACCGGCAAGCTGGGTCAGCGCGCAGGCGTACTTGATCTTGATTTCCTCGGCATACTGCGACGGCGTGCGCAGTGCCATGGCGATATCGTTGGTGACCTGGTCCCCGGCGATGGGAATGACGCCTGTGTGGCGGATCGCCCCTTCCGTGAACACCGCGATGTCGCTGGTACCGCCGCCGATGTCCACGATGCAGACGCCGAGCTCGCGCTCGTCGTCGGTGAGCACCGCGTGACTGCTGGCGAGCTGCTCGAGGATCACTTCCTCCACCTCGAGGCCGCAGCGGCGGATGCACTTCTCGACGTTCTGGGCGGCGTTCACGGCGCAGGTCACCAGGTGCACCTTCGCCTCGAGGCGCACGCCGGACATACCCAGGGGTTCACGGATACCCTCCTGGTTATCGATGACGTACTCCTGGGGAAGGATGTGCAGCACCTTCTGGTCCGCCGGAATGGCCACGGCCCTGGCCGCATCGAGCACCTGTTCCACGTCCCCGGGCGCGACCTCCTGCTCGCGGATGGCGACAATGCCGTGGGAATTGAGGCTGCGCACGTGGCTGCCGGCGATGCCCACGTAAACCGAGTGGATCTGGCAGCCGGCCATGAGCTCGGCCTCCTCCACGGCGCGCTGGATCGACTGCACCGTGGACTCGATGTTCACCACCACGCCCTTCTTCATCCCCTTGGACGGATGCGAGCCGATGCCGACGATCTCGATCTGCCCTGAGGGGTCCACCTCGCCGACGATGGCGACGACCTTGGACGTGCCGATATCCAGCCCGACGATCATGTTCCTGTCCTTTCCGCTTGCCTTTCCAGCAGCCATGGCCTCGAAAGTCCCCTCACTGTCCCCGGTCCGGTTCCACCGCGGCGACCTGCGCCGGCTCGTGGAAAGTCACTGCGGCACCGCTCGCATAGCGCATATCCACGCTCGCCACTTCCGGGCCGCGGGCCTCGAGATCGTTGTGGTACAAGTCGATGAAACGCTGCACCCGCAGCAGGAAGTCCTCGCTGCCGAGGCGCAGGCGCAGGCCGCCGGCCAGCCGCGCATCGAGCTGGCCCCGCTCATCCTGCCGCAGCGTGGTCACGGCCAGGTCCAGCGGCGCCAGCATGTCGCGCAGGCGCTGGTAGTAGTCCATGAGGCGCTGCTCGCTGCCGGGCGGCCCCTCCAGCGTGGGCAGCCCCTGCCAGCGCGACCCGGCGCGGGGGCGGAACACGCTCGCCTCGTGATTCAGGAAACCCTCCTCGCCCCAGCGGGCGATGGGCAGCTGCTCCTGCACGGTAATCTCCAGCGTGTCCGGCCAGCGCCGGCGCACCGCCGCCTCGTAGACCCACGGCAGGCCCTCGAGGTGGCCGCGCAGCGCGTCGAGGTCGGCGCCGACGAAGCCGCCTTCCAGTACCCCGGCCACCACCCGCCGCACCTCGTCGCGCTGCACGTGCTCGAGCTTGCCAGCCACGGCGATTCGCCCGACGGGCATCGCCAGCAGGCCCTCCCAGGCGCGCAGGGCAAGGACCGCGACAAGCCCCAGGGCGGAGCACAGCAGCAGGCCGTTGAGCCAGCGGCTCACGCTGGCACGCGCCGGCAGGCGCTCGCGCCAGCTCGTCGCCCTGCGCCGGCTCGCCGCCTGCCTGTTCCTGCGCGATGCGGCCATCAGCGCTCCCCCCAGGCCCGCAGGCTCTCGTCGATGATGCGGGTCACCAGGTCCTCGAGGCTGAGGCCGGCCGCCCGGGCCGCCATGGGGACGAGGCTGTGGTCGGTCATGCCCGGGATCGTGTTCGCCTCGAGCAGCTGAAAGCCGTGCACCGGGTCGCGCATCACATCGATGCGGCCCCAGCCGTGGCAGTCGAGGCCGCGGAAGGCCGCCAGCGCCAGCTGTCCGAGTTCCGCCTCGTCGTTAGCCCCAAGGCCGCTCGGGATCTCGTAACGGGTGTCGTCCGCGATGTACTTGGCGTGGTAGTCGTAAAAGCCCTGCGCGGCTTCCAGGCGGATGCTCGGCAGCGCCTCGTCGCCGAGGATGGCGACGGTGTACTCGGGGCCGTCGATGAAGCGCTCGGCGATCACACCCGAGCCGTGGTCGCGAGCGACGAGGTAGGCCTCGGCGAGCTCCGCGGGCGTCGACGCGGGAGCCATGCCGATACTCGACCCCTCGCTCACGGGTTTCACGAAAACCTTGCCGAAGCGCTCGATGATGTCATCCCAGTCGCTGTCCGCAGTGAGTTCCTCGAAGGGCGCGGTGGGCAACCCCTGGCCGTGCCAGAGCTGCTTGCTGCGGCGCTTGTCCATGGCGAGCGCCGAGCCGAGCACGCCGCTGCCGCTGTAGGGCAGGTGCAGTGTCGAAAGCGCGCCCTGCACGGTGCCGTCCTCGCCGCCCGGCCCGTGCAGCACGTTGAAAACGAAGGCGGCATCCTCGAGGCGGTCCAGCCAGTCCCGGCTCGCCGTATCGACCCGCCGGACGTAGAAGCCGGCGGACTCCAGGGCACGGGCGACGGTGTCGCCGCTCTTCAGGGACACCTCCCGCTCCGCCGATTCGCCGCCGAGGAGGACAGCGATCAGGCCATGGCGAATGGTCTCGATGTTCATGGGCGCCCCCCCGGCAGCCCCTCGGCTGCGAGCTGCCGCGCCAGGCCGGCAATATCCCCGGCGCCCTGGGTGACGACCACGTCACCGTCCTCGAGCAGCGCAGCCAGCGTCGCCGGCACTTCCGCCGCATCCTTCACGTAGACCGGCTCCAGCTGCCCGCGCTGGCGGATGCTCCGCGCCAGGGAGCGGCTGTCGGCGCCGGGTACGGGGCTCTCGCCGGCCGGATAGACCTCGAGGAGCAGCAGCACATCGCTCTCGGAAAGCACCGCAACGAAATCCTCGTAGAGGTCCCGGGTACGGCTGTAGCGATGCGGCTGGTAGATCATGACCAGGCGTCGCTGCGGCCAGGCCTGGCGCACCGAGGCCAGCGTCGCCCGCACCTCGGTCGGGTGGTGGCCGTAGTCATCCACCAGCAGCGCGCGCCCCTCGGCCAGCGCGAGTTCGCCGAGGAGCGAGAAGCGCCGGCCGACGCCGTCGAACTGCGCCAGGCTTTCCGCGATGGCGCTGTCGGCCACACCCTGATCGGTGGCCACGGCGATGGCGGCCGTGGCGTTGAGCACGTTGTGCCGGCCCGGCATGGCCAGGTCCACGGGCAGGGGGGCCGCCGGCGCCGGCCGCTGTACCGTGAAGCGCGTGCGCAGCCCCTGCGCATCGAGTTCCGTGATGCGGTAGTCGGCATCCTCGGCAAAGCCGTAGGTCAGCGTCGGGCGGCCGACCCGGGGCAGCAGCCGGCGCAGCACCGGGTCGTCGAGACAGAGCACGGCCAGGCCGTAGAAGGGCAGGTTGTGCAGGAAGCCGACAAAGGTCTCCTCGAGGCGGCCGAAATCCCCGCCATAGGTCTCCATGTGGTCGGCCTCGATGTTGGTCACCACCGTCACCATGGGCTGCAGGTGCAGGAACGACGCATCGCTCTCGTCGGCCTCGGCGACGAGAAAACGGCTGGCGCCGAGCTGGGCGTTGCTGCCGGTGCTGTTGACGCGGCCGCCGATGACGAAGGTCGGGTCCAGGCCCCCGGCGGCAAAGACCGCGGCGATGAGGCTCGTGGTCGTCGTCTTGCCGTGGGTGCCGGCCACGGC
Organism: Pseudohaliea sp.; assembly: GCF_054552115.1. NCBI lineage: Bacteria > Pseudomonadati > Pseudomonadota > Gammaproteobacteria > Cellvibrionales > Halieaceae > Pseudohaliea > Pseudohaliea sp. The sequence goes on from NZ_JBTOLW010000016.1 coordinate 64,925, forward strand.
GATGCCGTAGCGGTAGCGCATGAGCTCCGCCAGCATCTCGGCGCGCGGCACCACCGGGATGCGCGCGGCCTGCGCCGCGACCAGCTCCGGGTTGTCCGCGGGCACGGCGCTGGAGGTGACAACCACGTCGGCGCCCTCGACGTGTTCGCCGCTGTGACCGAGGCAGAGCGAGACGCCGACCGCCCGCAGGTGGTCCGTCACACTGCTGGCGCGCAGGTCCGAACCGCTGACCTCGTAGCCGAGGTTGACCAGCACCTCGGCGATGCCGCACATGCCCGTGCCGCCGACGCCGATCATGTGAATCCGGCGCACCCGGCGCATCTCCGGCACGGCGTAGGCTTCCCGCGCGGCGATCACAGCAGGGCCTCGCAGCGGTCGGCCACGGCGGCCGCCGCTTCCGGACGCGCGCAGCCGCGGGCAGCCGCGGCCATGGCGGCCAGCCGCGGCGCGTCCCCGGCCAGCTCGCCGATGGTGCCGGCGATGGCCTCGGGGCTCAGGCTGTCCTGCGGACAGAGGCGGGCCGCGCCCCGGTCCGCCAGGAAGCGTGCGTTGTGGTACTGGTGGTTGTCGATGGCGCCCGGGAGGGGTACCAGGAGCGCGGGCCTGGCGCTGACCGCGAGTTCCGCCACCGTGAGCGCGCCCGCCCGGCACAGCACCAGGTCGGCCCAGGCGTAGGCGGCGGCCATGTCCTCGATGTAGGGCGCGCAGCGCGGCGCGGCGTCGCCGAGGGGCGCATAGCGCTCCGCCATGACCTGCGCGTGGGCGGGTCCGCACTGGTGCCACAGCTCCACGGGCACCCCGGCCTCGGCGAGATGCTGGAGGGTCGCCGGGAAGAGTTCGTTCAGGGCCTGCGCGCCGAGGCTGCCGCCGAGCACGAGCAACCGCAGGGGCCGGTCGCCGCGGTAGTCCCAGGGCGCGCTGCCGGCCCGGGCCACGAGCCCGGCCCGCACCGGGTTACCCGTGACCTCGCAATCCGTCCGTCCCGGGAAAGCGCCGGGGAAACCGCAGACCCGCGCTGTCGCCAGCGGGGCCAGCAACCGGTTCGTGGTGCCCGCCACGGCGTTCTGCTCGTGCAACACCAGCGGACGACGCAGCAGCCAGCCGACCACCGCCGCCGGCCCGGAGGCATAGCCGCCCATGCCCACGAGGCAGCGCGGCCAGCGGCGGGCGAGCAGTACCAGCGCCTGAACGCAGGCAACCGCGAGGGCGAGCACCCCGCGCAGCGTATCCAGAGGGTTCTTGCCGCGCAGGCCGCGCACGGCGAGGCAGTGCAGCACGATGCCGGCCGCCGGGACCACCCGCGCCTCCAGGCCGCGCCGGGTACCGACCCACTCCACCCGGTAACCGCGCTCGCGCAGCTCTTCGGCGACGGCGAGGGCGGGATAGACGTGTCCGCCGGTCCCGCCCGCGAGCATCATGACCAGGGGCGCCGCGCTCATCGGGCACCTCCCGAAGCCCTGCCCGCGCGCAGGTCGCGCTCGATGCGCAGCACGATGGCGAGGAGGCAGCAGCTGGTCACGAGGGCCGTGCCACCATAGCTCACGAAGGGCAGGGTCAGGCCCTTGGTGGGCAGGAGTCCGGAACTCGCGCCCAGGTTGATGAAGGCCTGCCCGGCGAAAATCAGCGCCACACCAAAGCAGAGGTAGGCGGCGAAATCCTCGCCGGCACGGGCGGCCGCGCGGCCGACAAAGCCGATACGCAGGATCAGCGCCAGCACCAGGCCCATGAGTAGCGCGGCGCCGATGAAACCTGTCTCCTCGGCCCAGATGGAGAAGACGAAATCCGTGTGTGCCTCCGGCAGGTAGAACAGCTTCTGCACGCTGTTGCCAAGGCCCACGCCGAACCACTCGCCGCGGCCGAAGGCGATCAGCGACTGGATGAGCTGGAAGCCCGTGCCGTAGGGGTCCGCCCAGGGGTCCGTGTAGGCCGTCAGCCGCTGCAGCCGGTAGGGCGCGGAGAGGATCAGCGCCGCGAGGCCGAAGAGCGACAGGCCGATGACGATGAAGAAGTGCAGCAGCTTCATGCCGGCCAGGAAAAGCATGCCGAAGGCCGTGCCCATGACGATGACCGTCGCCCCGAAGTCCGGCTCGAAGAGCAGCAGCAGCGCGATCACGCCGAGAACGAGCATGGGCCGCAGGAAGCCCTGCCAGGTGCTGCGCACCGCCGCCTGCTGGCGCACCAGGTAACCGGCGAGGAACAGCACGCTCGCCCCCTTCACGAATTCCGAGGGCTGCAGCGTCAGCGGCCCCAGGGGCAGCCAGCGCTGGCTGCCATTGACGGCCTTGCCGACCCCCGGCACCAGCACCAGGGCCAGCAGCGCGAGGCTGAGCAGCAGCCAGAGCCAGGCGCTGTCGTACCAGAAGCGCGGCGGCACGCGGTACACCACCAGGGCCAGCACGACGGCGGCGACGATGTAGATCCCGTGGCGCTCGGCGTGGTGCCAGGGGTTGCCGAACTGCGCCTCGGCATAACCGATGGAGGCGGAGGTGATGGCCACCAGCCCGACCAGCACCAGCGCGAGGCCCAGGCCCACGAGCACCGGGTCGGCGCCGACATAGAGGCCCGCCCGGTTCACCGCGCACCCCCGGCGATGTCGCGGGCCAGCGCGGCGAAGCGTTCGCCCCGGGCCTGGTAGTCGGGGAACTGGTCGAAGCTTGCGCAGGCCGGCGACAGCAGCACCGTGTCGCCGGGCCGGGCCTCGGCGGCCGCGGCGTCGACGGCGGCGTCGAGATCCTCGCAGCGCGTCACCGGCACCGCGTCGCCCAGCGCCGCGGCCAGGGCGTCGCGGGTCTCGCCGATGGCGAACACCGCCCGGCAGTGCGCCGCGACCGGCTTCACCAGGCCCTTGAAGTCATCGCCCTTGCCGCGGCCGCCGGCGATGAGCAGCAGCCCGTCCCCCTCCCCTTCGCCGCCCAGGCCCGCGAGGGCCGCGGCCGTGGCGGAGACGTTCGTTGCCTTGGAGTCGTTGATCCAGCGCACGCCGCCGCTCTCGGCCACCACCTCGCAGCGGTGCGGCAGGCCGCCGAAGGCGCGTAGCGCCTCGATCATGGCATCCCGGGGCAGGCCCGCGGCGTGACCGATGGCCAGGGCCGCCAGCGCGTTGGCCACGTTGTGGCGCCCGGGCATGGGCAGCGCCGCGACCGGCAGCAGGTTGTCGAAGCCGTGGGCGAGGTACTCGTCGCCGTCTTCCCGGCGCAGGCCGAAGCCGTGCAGCTCCGGCTCGCGCAGGCGCCAGCTGGTGACGGCGAGGTCCGGGCGCTGCGGCGGGATCGTCAGCGGATCATCGCCGTGGATCACCGCGTGCTGGCAGCCGTGGAAGATCCGGTGCTTGGCCTGGTGGTAGCGCGGCATGCTGCCGTGCCGGTCCAGGTGGTCCGGGGTCAGGTTGAGCACCGCCGCCACGGCGAGGCCGAGGGAATGGCTGCGCTCGAGCTGGAAGCTCGAGAGCTCGAGGACGTAGAGCTCCGTGGCATCGTCCAGCAGGTCCAGCGCCGGCGTGCCCAGGTTGCCGCCCACGCCCGTGCGCCGGCCGGCGGCCCGCGCCATGGCACCCACCAGTTCCGTCACCGTGGACTTGGCGTTGGTGCCGGTGATCCCGACCACCGGCGCCGTGGCCGCGGCGGCGAAGAGGTCGATATCGCCGCAGAGGGCGACGCCCTCCGCGCTGGCCCGGGCCAGCGGCGGAAGGTCCGGCGCGAGGCCCGGGCTGACGATGAGTTCGCTGGCGCCGTCGAGCACGCCCTGGGGCAGTTCGCCGGTGAACACACTCACCTCGGGCATCTCCGCGCGCAGGGCCTCCAGCCCCGGTGGTTCAGACCGCGTATCGAGCACGACGAAGCGTTCGCCGCGGCGGTGCAGGAAGCGGGCCGCGGACAGGCCGCTGGCGCCGAGGCCGACCACGGCCCGGTAGCGGTTGCTGGCTATGAGTTCGCTCGCCATGACCGCCCCCATCACCGCAGCTTCAACGTTGCCAGGCCGAAGAGCACCAGCATCACCGTGATGATCCAGAAGCGCACGATCACCCGCGGCTCCGGCCAGCCCTTCAGTTCGTAGTGGTGGTGGATCGGCGCCATGCGGAACAGGCGCTTACCCGTGAGCTTGAAGGAGGCCACCTGCAGGATCACGGACACGGTCTCGAGGACGAAGATACCGCCCATGATGAAGAACACGATCTCGTGGCGGGTGACCACGGCCACCACGCCCAGGGCCGCTCCCAGCGCCAGGGCGCCCACGTCGCCCATGAAGACCTGCGCCGGATAGGTGTTGAACCACAGAAAACCCAGGCCGGCACCGGCGATGGCCCCGCAGAAGACCGACAGCTCGCCGCTGCCGGCGACGTAGGGAATGTGCAGGTAGGCGGCGAAGTCCACGTGACCGGTGAGGTAGGCGATGAGGCCGAGGGCGGTGCCCACGAGCACCGTGGGCAGGATCGCCAGGCCGTCGAGGCCGTCGGTGAGGTTGACGGCGTTCGAGGCGCCGACGATCACGAAATAGGTGAGCACGAGGAACAGCGGACCGAGCTCCAGCACCACGTCCTTGAGGAACGGCACGTAGAGCTGCGTGGTCACCGGTGTGTCGAAGGCCGTATAGAGATAGACAGCCGCCGCGAGCCCGGCGAGCGATTGCCAGAGGTATTTCCAGCGCGCCGGCAGCCCGCGGGAATCGCGCTCCACCACCTTGCGGTAGTCGTCCACCCAGCCCACGGCGCCGTAGGCGCCGGTCACCAGGAGGGCGATCCAGACGTAGGGGTTGGTGAGATCCGCCCACAGCAGCGTGCTGATGGCGATGGCGACGAGAATCAGGGCTCCGCCCATGGTCGGCGTGCCCGACTTGCCGAGGTGCGTCTCCGGGCCGTCCGTGCGCACCGCCTGGCCGATCTGGTACTGGTTCAGGCGCCGGATCATCGACGGCCCGACCAGGAGGGAAATGGCGAGCGCGGTACCCGCGGCGAGGATGCCGCGCAGCGTCAGGTACTGGAAAACCGAGAAGGCTGACTCGAAGCGGCTCAGGTAGTCGGCGAGGATCAGGAGCATGCGGCCTCCGCGGTTTCCGGCAGCAGTGCCTGCAGTACCCGTTCCATCCCGGCGCCGCGCGAGCCCTTCACCAGCACCGTGGCCGCCGCCGCGGCCCAGTCACCGGCGGCGGCGGCCGCCTGCTCTCGCGTCGCATACCAATGGCCACCGGGGCCGAAGGCCTCCAGGGCCGGACGCACGGCTTCGCCGACACCCACGAAGACGTCGATCCCCCGCTCCCGGGCCCGCCGGCCCATCTCCGCGTGGAAGCCGTCGGAGGCGTCACCGAGCTCGAGCATCGCGCCGAGGGCGATCACCGTGGGCCCGGCACAGCCGGCCAGCAGATCGATGGCGGCACGCACGGACCCGGGGCTCGCGTTGTAGCAATCGTCGATGACCGTGACGCCGCCGCGACCGCTGTGCCGCACGAGACGCCCTGCAACGGCGCCGGCCCGGGACAGGCCGGCGGCGGTCGCCGCGGGGTCGAGGCCGCAGGCATGAGCCACGGCTGCCGCTGCCAGGGCGTTGGCGACGTTGTGGCCACCGGGCAGCGCGAGTTCGACAGACGCCTCCCCGGCGGGGGTCTGGAGGGTGAAGGCACTGCCGGCCTCGCCGCGAAGGGCGACCGCACCGGCGCGGAACTGGGCGTCGGCCGCCATGCCGAAGGTCAGCACCGTGGCGCCGGTGCGTGCGGCGCGCGCAGTCCATGCCTCGCGCCAGGGCTGATCCGCGTTTACCACCGCGAAGCCATCGGCCGACAGCCCGTCGAAGATCTCGCCCTTGCCCTCGGCGACGCCGTCGACACTGCCGAAGAATTCGAGGTGCGCTTCCATGGCGTTGAGCAGCACGCTCACCGTCGGCCGGGCGAGTTCGCAGAGATAGGCGATATGGCCGATGCCGCGGGCGCCGAGCTCGATCACCGCGAAGGCGTGTTCGGGCGCCAGGCGCAGGAGCGACAGCGGCACGCCGAGTTCGTTGTTGAGGTTGCCCTCCGTCGCCAGCGTCGGCCCCTGCCCGCCGAGCACCGCCGCGAGCATGCCCTTTACCGTGGTCTTGCCGCAGCTGCCCGTAATGCCCACAAGCGGCGCGGTGTACAGGTCCCGGTTGGCCCGGGCGAAGCGTCCCAGGGCCCGTGCCACGTCGTCCACCAGGAGCTGGGGCAGCGGGTCGTCCACGGTCCGGCTCACCAGCGCCGCGGCGGCCCCGGCTTCCCGGGCGGCGGCGAGGAAGGCGTGACCATCGACGCGGCTGCCCGGCAGCGCGGCAAAGAGATCGCCGGCGGCCACGGCGCGGCTGTCGATAGTGGCGCCGGTAACCGTCGCGTCGGCCCCGGGGAGGCGCCCGTCCAGCAGCGGGGCAAGCTCGGCCAGGGTGAAGGGCCGCATCATGGCGTTCCCCCCAGGGCCCGGCGGGCCGCTTCGAAATCCGAGAACGGCAGCCGCTCCCGGCCGATGATCTGGTAATCCTCGTGGCCCTTGCCGGCAATCAGTACGCAGTCGCCCTGGCGGGCCGCCTCGATAGCGGCCGCGATCGCCGCTGCCCGATCGAGCTCGAGCTGGTAGTCGCCACTGCAGCCCGCGGCAATGTCGTCGAGGATGTGCTGCGGGTCCTCGCTGCGGGGGTTGTCGCTGGTGACGAAGACCGCATCGGCAAAGGCGCAGGCGATCGTCCCCATCGGCGCGCGCTTGCCCGGGTCCCGGTCACCGCCGCAGCCGAAGACCACCAGCAGGCGGCCATCGGTCTGATCCCGGAGCGCGAGCAGCACCTTTTCGAGCGCATCCGGCGTGTGGGCGTAGTCCACGACAACCTGCAGGCCGCGGTCGTTGGCCACGGCCTCCAGCCGGCCCGGGACCGGCCGCAGGCTGCCCAGCGCCGCGAGCACCGGCTCCAGCTCGAAGCCGAGCGTCAGCGCGGCAGCCGCCGTGGCAACGACGTTGGCGAGGTTGTATTCGCCGACCAGCGGCGCCCGGAAGGCACCGCGGCCCCAGGGAGTGACAAGCGTGCCGCCCACGCCGGCCGCTCCCAGCGTCGCGCCCTCGACGGTCAGGTCCGCCCCCCGGCCCGGGCGGGTACTGACGGTGACTGCGCTCACGCCCGCGGCCAGCGCGCCGCGCACCCGGACACCGAAGGGGTCGTCGAGGTTGATGACGGCGTGGCGCAGCCCGGGCTGACGGAACAGCCGGAGCTTGGCTTCACCATAGGCGCGCATCGTGCCGTGGTAATCGAGGTGGTCCCGCGACAGATTGGTAAAGATCGCGGTGGTCACGTGCAGGCCGTTCACCCGCCCCTGGTCGAGGGCGTGAGACGACACCTCCAGTGCGGCGTGGCCCACTCCCTGGTCGCGCCAGGCCGCAAGCTGTGCCTGCAGGGAGACGGCGTCGGGTGTGGTGTGGACGGCAGCCCCGGGATCGCCATCGAGGGAGGCGCCGAGGGTGCCGATGACACCGCAGGGCCGGTCGAGCGTGCGCAACAGCTGCCCGACGAGCTGGCTGACCGTGGTCTTGCCGTTGGTGCCGGTCACCCCGATCACCGCGAGTTCGCTGCTCGGATCGTCGAAAAAGCGGCTGGCGATGGGGCCGAGCTGTGCGGCGAGGCCGTCCACCTCGAGGAGCGGCACGGCGGCCGGGCAGTCGGCCTCGGCGACACCGGCGTCGGCCACCACCGCCACCGCGCCGGCGCGCAGGGCGGCCGGAATGAAAGCGCGACCGTCGTGCTCACGGCCACGGCAGGCCAGGAACAGGTCCCCCGGACACACCTTGCGGCTGTCACAGCTGACGCCGGTGACCGTCAGGGCGGGGGCACCGGGCCAGGGCAGCAGCTCCCCGAGAGCCTTGGCGCGTTGCACGGCCACGTTCACTCGCCGCCCCCCGCCATTGCCAGCGCTTCAGCGGGGGAGACGGTGCTGCCCGGCGGCACATTCAACAGGCGCAGGGCGCCGCGGGCAACGCGGGCAAACACTGGCGCCGCCGCCGCGCCGCCGCCGTAGCGGTCACCCTGGGGCCGGTCGAGGACGACCACGGTGACGAAGCGCGGGTCCTCGACCGGGGCCATGCCCGCGAAGAGCGCCACGTACTGGCTGTCGAGGTAGCCGCTCGCGCCGACCTTGTGCACCGTACCGGTCTTGCCGCCGACAGCGTAGCCGTCGACGCGGGCGAGGTGCCCGGTCGCATCCTCGGCGGTCACGCCGTGAAGCACGTCGCGAACCTCGGCAGCGATGCTCGGCTGCAGCACACGCTCGCCGGTGAACTCGCCGGGATCCCGGCGCAGCAGGGACACCTGCGGCAGGATGCCGCCGCTGGCGAAAACGCTGTAGGCGCGGGCAAGCTGCAGCGGCGATGCCGTGAGACCGTAGCCGAAGGCCAGGGTCACTTCCTCGATCTGCCGCCAGCGCGGGCGGTTCGGCAGTACGCCCGCGCTCTCGCCGGGAAAGCCGGTACCCGGAGGCTGGCCGAGGCCGAAACGCTGAAAGACGTCCCAGATCGGCTCGCGGCCCAGTTCCAGGGCCACCTTGGTAATGCCCACCTGGCTCGACTTGGCGATGATGCGCGCGAGCGTCAGCTCCCCGTAGTCGCGGGGGTCAGGAAGGACCTTGCGGCCGACGCGGATGCGGCCGGGGGACGTGTCGACCACCGTGTCGACGGCATAGCGTCCGCTCTCAAGGGCCGCCACGAGCGTGAGCGGCTTCATGGTGGAACCGGGCTCGAACACGTCAGTCATGGCGCGGTTGCGGGTGCTGCCGGGCACCAGCCCCTCGCGGTTGTTCGGGTTGTAGACGGGGTGGCTGACCATGGCCAGCACCTCGCCGGTGTGCGCGTCGAGCGTGACGATGGAACCTGCGCGGGCGCCCGTGAGGGCGATGGCGCGCTGCAGTTCAGCGTGCTGCAGGTACTGCAGGCGGAGGTCGATGGACAGCTGCAGGTTCCGGCCCGGGCGGGCCTCCTCGATCACACCGATGTCGCGAATCGCCTCGCCCTTCATGTCCTTGATGTACTGTTTCTTGCCGGCGACGCCCCGCAGCCAGTCATCGTAGGCCAGCTCGAGGCCGGCGATGCCCTTGCCGTCGGTATTGGTGAAGCCCACCAGCTGGCCGGCGACCTCGCCCGCCGGGTAGAAGCGGCGGTACTCCCGAGCGCCGCGCACGCCGGGGAAGCGCAGGGCGAGGATACGCCGGGCCTCCGCGGGCACCGCGTGCCGGCGCAGGTACATGAAGCGCTTGCCGGCGTAGCGCCCCAGCCGCGCCTCCAGCTCTTCCCGCGGCATGTCCAGGGCCGCGGCAAGCGGGCCGAGGTCGTCGACCCCGGCCAGCACCGCCGGATCGGCGAAAAGGGAAATGACCGGCGTGCTCACCGCCAGCGGCTCGCCGCGGCGGTCGGTGATGAGGCCGCGGTAGGCGGGAATCTCCGCGGTGCGCACGGCGCGCGCGGCGCCCTGGCTCTGCAGGAAGGCACGGCCACCATCGACCTCCAGCACCTGCAGGTAGATCACGCGGCCGAGCAGCGCCGCGAACATGGCCAGCAGCAGCCCGAAGACCAGGTACAGGCGCCAGGGGGTAACGGCGGAAGCGGGACGGCGGCTCATCGTTCCAGCACCCGCAACCGGTCGAGCCCGGGCGGTGCCATGGCCATGTCGCGCTCGGCAACCTGCTCGACGCGATGGGGCGACGCCCAGGTACTCTGCTCCAGCAGCAGGCGGCTGTACTCCTCGTCGAGGAACCAGCGCGTGGCTTCGAGGTCCTGCAGCCGGGCATAGAGCTGGCGGCATTCGTGAGTGGCGTAGACCACGCTGAAGCTGCTGCCCAGAACAAGGGCGAGCAGCGCCAGCACAAGGCGCCAGCCACGGGGAGGCGCGGCCGCCGCGGACGCTGCCCGGCTGGCCTGTCGGGTCGTTGCGGTCATCAGGCGACCCGCTCCGCGGTCCGCATGATGGCGCTGCGCGCCCGGGGATTGGCGGCCACCTCCGCCTCGCTCGCCCGCACCGCCTTGCCGACGATACGCAGGGGCCTCGGCTGGTCGCTGTCGCGGACCGGCACACCCCGCGGCAGACTCTCGCCGCGGGCGAGCTCACGCATGAAACGCTTGACCATGCGATCTTCGAGAGAATGGAAACTGATGATCACCAGCCGCCCCCCGACCCGCAGCAGCGCCAGGGCGCTGTCGAGAAGGGCACGGAGGTCCTCGAGCTCGCCGTTGATCCAGATGCGAATGGCCTGGAAGGAGCGCGTGGCCGGGTGCTTGTGCTTTTCCCAGCGCGGGTTGGCCTCGCTGACGATCTGTGCCAGCCGGCCCGTGGTCTCGATCGGCGCCTCGGCGCGGGCGCGGACGATTGCCCCGGCGATACGGCGGGCGAAGCGCTCCTCGCCCAGCTCCTTCAGCACCCGGGCGATCTCGGCCTCCGGCGCGCCGGCGAGCCACTCGGCAGCGGTGGCGCCGCGGGTGGTATCCATGCGCATGTCCAGCGGGCCATCCTCGCGGAAACTGAAGCCGCGACCCGGCTCGTCGAGCTGCGGGCTGGAGACGCCGAGATCGAGGAGTATGCCGTCGACACCCGCCGCCCCGCGGGCAGCGAGCACCGCGGGAAGCGCAGCGAAGGACCCGTGGAAAAAGCTGAAACGGCCATCGGCCGCCGCGAGTTCACCGGCCGCCGCCGCGGCAGCCGGGTCCTTGTCCACGGCGAGCAGCCGGCCCGCCGGGCCCAGCCGCTCGAGGATCGCACGGCTGTGCCCACCGCGACCGAAGGTACCGTCCACGTAAACGCCGTCGCGCGCGGTCACCAGCGCTTCCACCGCCTCCCGCAACAGGACCGTTTCGTGCATCGGGACCACCTACAGGGTCAACGACATGAGTTCTTCCGGCAGCTCGCCCTCGGCGCCGGATTCCATCAGGGCCTTGTCGCGCTCGGCGAGCCACAGGTCCTCGGCCCAGAGCTCGAGCTTGTTGCCCTGGCCCACCACCACCAGTTTCCTGTCCATCCGCGCGTACTCGCGCAGGGACTGGGGCAGCAGCATGCGGCCATTGGCGTCGAGCTCGAGATCGGAGGCATAACCGAGGGTGAGGCGCTGGAAGCGGCGGATGGCCGGCTTCATGGCCGGCAGGGCCTGGACTTCCCGCTCGAAGCGCTCCCACTCGGGCAGCGGATAGATCACGAGGCAGGTCGCCTGGGTATCGATGGTGACGACGACGCGGCCTTCACAGGTCTCGTGCAGCGACTCGCGCTGGCGCGCCGGGACGGCAAAGCGCCCCTTCGCATCCATGCTGATGTGCTGTACCCCTCGGAACACCGCGGTCTCCCACCAAGCTGGTGTTTTTCCCACAAAACACCAACATCACCCACTTATCACCACTTCTCGACACTATAGGTGCCGCCAAATCGCCCTGTCAAGGCATTCGCGCCCCGAAAACTGCTTGAATTTCAGGTAATTAGCGCCGGACTCGGCGGTGGAAAGTCGCTTTTTCGAAGTGGCTGGTGAGGGAAATAAAACGTAAAAACAGCCCGCTAAATCACGTTCCTGAGTATCTACTTTAACTTTGAGGCTGTTTTCGCTTAACTGCGGGGTTTCTTAGCGCAACAAAGTCTATATGGCCGCGGGCTACGATCCTGAGTGTTAGTAAAGGGAACCGGAACACCCGGCTTTGTCGCGGATTTCCGGGCCGACGGTGGGAGGGTGCCCCCGGTCGCTCCCCGATACACGCTTTGTGAAAGAAGACGCCCGCCCTCGCCCCTGGCTCGTCGATCGCTTCTGCCGTTGGCGCGCCGTCCCGCCGCAGTCTGTCGGGACGGTGAGGTTGAAGCAGGGCGGTAGGGCCGGCGGTGGGAGGGTGCCCCCACAAAGCGTGTATCGGGGAGCGACCGGGGGCACCCTCCCACCGTCGGCCCGGAAATCCGCGACAAAGCCGGGTGTTCCGGTTCCCTTTACTAACACTCAGGATCGTAGCCCGCGGCCATATAGAC
>NZ_JBTOLW010000017.1:0-74966 GCF_054552115.1 Pseudohaliea sp.
ACGCAAAGCTGCCGTAACAGTCTGCGAGGGGTTCGACGGGGCGGTTGCGGTACTCTACCGCGGGCGCACTCTCGACTACCGCCTACTTGCCCAAGGCCAGCCACCAGCGCCGCTTGACGACGAGAAGAGCGTCCATCTCAGTGTTCAGAATGCTAAGCAACAACAGCTCGCCAACCCTGCGCACAAGCCCGCCCCGGACCACCCTTGGAAGCGTATTCCGGTGAAGCCGGGAGCCGCTCCTTCCCGTGGCTGAACGATGTCGGCAAAGGGGACATATCTAGTTTGGAGAAAAGGGGACATTTCTACTTTGGGTTGACAGCGCGGCGTGGCTCAGTCCGCGCCGCGGGCGAGCAGCAGGGCAGGGGTGCCGGCGGCGAGTTCGATGGCGAGGTAGGCGACGAACTTCGGGTCCGGCATGCCGTCGACGGCAAGGCTTAGAAGGCGGCCCGCGGCGATGCCCAGCATGAAGACGCCGGCGGTGATGAGCGCCGGGCGGCGGAGCCTTGCGTCGAAGGCGCCGGCCAGCCAGAGCGCGGAAGCGGCGAGGTAGAGGCCCATGTAGGCGCGGAAGATATGGGTCAGGTTGGTGCCTTCGACGGTGATGCCGTAAAGCCGCTGCAGGGACTTGGCCGGGTCGGCGCCGTAGGACAGGGCCACCGGCACCAGGGCGATGGCGAGCAGCAGCAGGAAGCCGCGGCGCAGACGGTCTTGCGAATGAGCAGGCATGCTGTGGTGTTCCCTCTTCCGGTTTCCCTGTTCGCCTGCGCGACAGGCGGCGGGCTCCAGTATAGGCGGGACGGCTTTCCGGGGGCACCCGCGGGCGGGGGAACGAAAAAGGCGGGCGACCGCAGTGATGCGACCACCCGCAGGGGGGGATTAGAACTGGGGCAGCAGGACGCTGTCGATCACCCAGACGATGCCGTTGCTGGTGCTCACGCCCTGGCAGCTCACGCCGGCGCCGTTGACGCGGCTGTGGCCATCGACGAAGGCGTAGGAGACTTTCTGGCCCTGGAGCGTGTTGCGCAGTACGGAGGTGAAGTGGATGCGCGGATCACGGCGGCCCGTGGAGACGTGGTAGGTGAGGACCGACGTCAGTACCTCGGGGTCGGCGAGAATCGCGTCCAGCATGCCGGGGGGCAGCGCCGCGAAGGCGTCGTTGGTGGGCGCGTAGACCGTGATGTCTTCCGTGGTGGCGAGCGCATCCGCGAGGCCGGCGGCGGTTACCGCGTCGACCAGCGTGGAGAGCTCGGGGGTGGCCAGGGCGGCATCCACGACGGTACCGTCGAAGAATACGCGGGGCGTGGAGTTGCAGGCGGCGAAGGCCTCACTGGCCTGCGCCTGGGCACCTTGCAGCAGGGCAAAGGTGGCCGCGGAACCAAGGACAAACTGCTTCAGCGTCTTGCTCAACTTCATGCTCGGGCTCCTTGCATGGGGCAGTTGCTAACGGGTTGGGGGAGCCATCCCGCAGGGCGCCGGCGGCGCTCTGCGACAGGCAAAAGACGCTACGCGGCAGCTTTCGCACTTGGATGAGCATCGCGCAACGCATTGCGCAACGGCTGAAAGAGCATTAAAAACAGAAAGTTAGCAGCTATTCCCCTGGGGTCAGTGGGGAATACCGTACAGTTTTCGTCAAGCTTTTGCGGGCGGCGCCCGGCCGGGCGCCGCCGCGGGGATCACTCGTCGAGGAAGCTGCGCAGGTAGTCCGAGCGGGTCGGGTGGCGCAGCTTGCGCAGCGCCTTGGCCTCGATCTGGCGGATGCGCTCGCGGGTCACGTCGAACTGCTTGCCGACCTCCTCGAGCGTGTGGTCCGTGTTCATGTCGATGCCGAAGCGCATGCGCAGCACCTTGGCCTCGCGGGCGGTGAGGCCGGCGAGCACGTCCTTGGTGGCTTCCTGCAGGCCCTGGCCGGTGGCGGAGTCCACGGGGGAATGGATCGTCGTGTCCTCGATGAAGTCGCCCAGGTGCGAGTCCTCGTCGTCGCCGATGGGCGTCTCCATGGAGATCGGTTCCTTGGCGATCTTCAGCACCTTGCGGACCTTGTCCTCGGGCATGTCCATGCGTTCGCCGAGTTCTTCCGGTGTCGGCTCCCGGCCCATCTCCTGCAGCATCTGCCGCGAGATGCGGTTCAGCTTGTTGATGGTCTCGATCATATGCACCGGGATACGGATGGTCCGGGCCTGGTCCGCGATTGAGCGGGTGATGGCCTGGCGGATCCACCAGGTGGCGTAGGTCGAGAACTTGTAGCCGCGCCGGTACTCGAACTTGTCGACGGCCTTCATGAGGCCGATGTTGCCCTCCTGGATGAGGTCCAGGAACTGCAGGCCGCGGTTGGTGTACTTCTTGGCGATGGAGATCACCAGGCGCAGGTTGGCCTCGACCATTTCCTTCTTGGCGCGGCGGGCGCGGGCCTCGCCCATGCTCATGCGGCGGTTGATCTCCTTGATCTCGGTGACCGTAAGGCCGGTCTCTTCCTCGATCTGCTGGATGCGCCGCTGGGCGCGCTGGATGTCTTCCTTGCGTGCGCTGAGCTTGCTGCCGTAGTCCTTCTTGCGGGCGTGGCGGCCGGCCCACTTGAGGTCCGCCTCCGCGCCCTGGAACGACTTGATGAACTCCTTGCGCGGCATCCCGCACTGGCGCACGGCGATGCGCATGATCTCGCGCTCCTGCTCGCGAACCTGCGCCAGGGCGGTGCGGGCCTCCTCGGTCAGGGGCTCGAAGATCCGCGGCGTGAGCTTGAAGAACTTGAACAGTTCGCCGAGCTTTTCCATCTCGGCTACCGCTTCCTTGTGCTGCCGGCCCTTCGCCGCGATGGTTTTTTCTGCCTTGTTGTACTGGCGCTTGAGGGCGGTGAAGCGCTTCTTGGCCTCCACCGGGTCCGGCCCGCCTTCATTGTCGTCGTCGGAATCGTCCTTGGCCGCGGCCTCGGCGATCTGGGCGGCGGAGGGCACGTGCTCGGCCGGGTCCAGGTAGCCCACGAGCACATCGCTGAGCTTGCGTTCTTCCTTCGTGACCAGGGTGTACTCGTCGAGGATCGCCTTGACGGCGCCGGGGTAGAAGGCAAGCGCCGCCATGAGCTCGCGGATGCCTTCCTCGATGCGCTTGGCGATGACGATCTCGCCCTCGCGGGTGAGCAGCTCGACGGTGCCCATTTCGCGCATGTACATGCGCACCGGGTCCGTCGTGCGGCCGGCTTCCGTCTCGACGGCGGCGAGCGCCGCGGCTGCCTCGGCGGCGGCGATGTCGTCGGCCGAGCTGTCGCCCTCGGTCATCAGCAGTTCATCCGCGTCCGGGGCCTGCTCGTAGACATGGATACCCATATCGTTGATCATCTGGATGATGTCTTCGACCTGGTCCGGATCCGAGATGTCATCCGGGAGGTGATCGTTCACCTCGGCGTAAGTGAGGTAGCCCTGCTCCTTGCCCTTGGCAATCAGGGACTTCAGCCTGGACTGCTGCTTCACGACGCTCGTCATTCAGGAAAACCTTTGTAAATCAGCGATAAAGAGAAAAAACGTAGCCGGCCATTATAGCGGGTAACGCGGTCATTTGCCCACAAAATGTACGGAAAAATTTTACGTTGTGTCGTCGGTCGCGTTGCCGGGCCTTTGCCCGGGGCGAGGGGGTCATGGAACGCGCTAGTGGCGGTCGTTGCGGAACTGCCTGTCCAGTTGCTGCAGCTGATGCAACAGCTCCCTCAATTCTTGTTTTTGCTCTGCGCCCATGTGAGCGTAGTCGGTGCTTCTTAATTTGTCGACCCGCGCCACGATGCGCTCTCGCTCGGGCTGAGCCAGAAGCCGGGCGATGGTGGCGCGGAACTGGGCCTCGATGCCCTCGGCCGGGATGAGCCGCTCCTGGCCGGCCAGCCGCCCCAGCAGTTCGCCCTCGGCGGTGCCGTGCCAGTGCCCGAGGAGCATGGCGGTGCTCGACTCCGGGTGGCGCTGCAGCAGCTCCACCATCGCGTGCAGGAGCGCCGCTTCCGCGCCGGCGAGGCTCGCCAGGGCCGCGGGGTCGGCGTGGCGCGCGGCGGAGGGCTGGTGCAGGAGCAGGGCGATGGCACTCTGCAGCAGGTTGGCGTGCCCGCTGCGCCGCTCGGTGAGGGGTGAGCGCCGCCGCGGTGCCGGGGCCGTGCCTGGCGCTGTGTCTTCGGGTGCCGGGGGCGGTGCCTCCCGGGGCGGGGGCGGCGCCTCGAGGGCCAGCAGGCTCTCGAGTTCCAGTCCCGTCCGCTCGGCGAGTTCCCGGAACATGAGTTCCCGGTAGACGCCCTGGGGCAGGGTGCGCAGGTGCGGGAGCGCTGCCCTGGCGTAGCGCGCCCGGCCCTCGAGGGTGCCGGTGTCGATGCCTTCGGCGCAGGCCTCGAACAGGAAGCTCTCCAGGGGGGTGGCGTGGTCCGCCAGGCCGCGGAAGTGCTCCGGGCCGCGGGCGCGCACGAGCGTGTCCGGATCCTCGCCCTCGGGCAGGAACAGGAAGCGGGCCTGGCGGCCGTCGGTCATCGCCGGCAGCGTCGCTTCGAGCGCGCGGAAGGCGGCCTTGCGGCCGGCCTCGTCACCGTCGAAGCAGAACACCACCTCCGGGCAGAGGCGGAAGATGCGCTCCAGGTGGGTCTGGCTGGTCGCCGTGCCGAGGGTGGCGACGGCATTGCGGATGCCGTGCTGCGCGAGGGCGATGACGTCCATGTAGCCCTCGACAACCAGCAGCCTTTCCAGCTTGCGGTTGTGCTGGCGCGCTTCGAAGAGGCCGTAGAGCTCCCGGCCCTTGTGGAACACCGGTGTCTCCGGGGAGTTCAGGTACTTCGGTTTGTCGTCGCCGAGCACCCGGCCGCCGAAGGCGACGACGCGGCCGCGCTGGTCGCGGATGGGGAAGACCACCCGGTCGCGGAAGCGGTCATAGACCCTGCCTGCGTCGTTGCGCACGACCATGCCGGTCGCCAGCAGCCGGTCCCGGCGGGGCTCATCGCTGCCGAGGGCCTTGAGCAGGTTGTCCCAGCCGGGCGGGGCGAAGCCGAGGCCGAAGTCCCGGGCGATCTCCCCGGTCAGGCCGCGGCCGCGCAGGTAGCCCACGGCGCGTTCGGCGGCCGGGTGCGTCCTGAGGGCCTTCTGGTAGAAGACGCTGGCCTCCTCGAGCAGGCTGAAAAGGGGCTTGTGCCGGTCCTCGCGCTCACCGCTCCGGCGGCCGCCGTCTTCCCGCGGCACCGCCAGGCCGACGGTGCCGGCGAGGTTCTCCACCGCCTGCGGGAAGTCGATGTTCTCGTAATCCATCAGGAAGCCGAGCGCATTGCCGCCGGCGCCGCAGCCGAAGCAGTAATAGAACTGCTTTTCGGGGTTCACGGTGAAAGAAGGGGTCTTCTCGTCGTGGAAGGGGCAGCGGGCGCTGTAGTTCTTGCCGGTCTTCTTCAGCTTCACGCGCCGGTCGATCACGTCGACGATGTCGACCCGCTCGAGGAGGTCGTCGAGGAAGTTCTGGGGTATGCGGCCGGCCATCAGCGGGGCACCGGTCGGTGGGCGCGGGGCCGGGCCGGGGGACGCTGCACTGCCGCTAGCCGGAGAGGCGGGCCTTGACCAGCTTGCTCACGGCGCCCATGTCAGCGCGGCCCGCGAGCTTCGGCTTGAGTTCACCCATGACGGCGCCCATGGCCTGCATGCCGCTGGCGCCGCTGGTGGCGATGGCTTCGTCGACGAGCTGTGCCAGCTCGCCGTCTGACAGCTGGGCGGGCAGGAACTCGGTGATGACGGCGATTTCCGATGCCTCCTGCGCCGCGAGTTCGTCGCGGCCGGCCTCTTCGTACTGGACCTGGGAGTCGCGACGCTGCTTGACCATCTTGTCGAGGATGGCCAGTGCCCGCGCATCGTCGATGGCGATGCGCTCATCGACCTCGACGCGCTTGAATTCAGCCTGGATGAGACGGATGGTCGCGAGGCGTTCCTTGTCGCGGGCCTTCATGGCCGCCTTCATGGCGCCTTTGACCTGCTCGAGGATGCTGCCGTCGCTCACCGCGTGGGCTCCGGGGACTCAGTAGAGGCGGGTGCGCTTGCGGTTTTCGCGAGCCAGCTTCTTCAGATGACGCTTGACGGCGGCAGCCTGGGCGCGCTTGCGCACCGTGGTGGGCTTTTCGTAGTGCTCGCGGCGGCGCACTTCCGACAGCACGCCGGCTTTTTCACAGGAGCGCTTGAAGCGGCGCAGGGCCACGTCGAAGGGCTCGTTTTCCTTGACCTTGATGTGCGGCATGTAACCTCACCTGTCTGTTCATCGCTGGCGCGCGCCGGTCGCCGACCCTGCGCCCGTCGTGCAGTAAAGGGGCGCGCATTCTATACGCAAGGTGCGCGTAATGCAAAGCCCGTCACCGGGCTGTATCATGCGCCCTCTTTTCGACCCGGGGAGGGGCGATGCGAGTTCTGGGCCTCGAGACATCCTGCGACGAGACCGGCGTCGCGGTCTATGACACGGACCGCGGCCTCCTCGCGCATGCCCTGCACAGCCAGGTCGACATGCACGCCCTCTACGGGGGCGTGGTGCCCGAGCTCGCCTCCCGGGACCATGTCCGGCGCGCGATCCCGCTGCTGGAAAAGGTGCTCGCCGATGCCCGCTGCACGGCGGCGGACATCGACGCCGTCGCCTACACTGCCGGCCCGGGGCTGGTCGGCGCCCTCCTGGTGGGGGCGACGCTCGCCCGCGGGCTCGCCGCCGGCTGGGGCGTACCGGCCCTGGGCGTGCACCACATGGAGGGCCACCTGCTCGCGCCCATGCTGGAGGCCGAGGCGCCGGAGTTCCCCTTCGTGGCCCTGCTGGTTTCCGGCGGTCACACGCAGCTGGTCCGGGTCGACGGGATCGGCACCTACCGGCTCCTCGGCGAGTCCGTGGACGACGCCGCGGGCGAGGCCTTCGACAAGGTGGCCAAGATGCTGGGCCTGCCCTACCCGGGCGGGCCGCAGGTGGCGGCGCTGGCCGCGGACGGCGACCCGCAGCGTTTTACCTTCCCGCGGCCCATGGTCAACCGGCCGGGCCTCGACTTCAGCTTCAGCGGCCTGAAGACCCACACGCTGGTCACCCTGCGCGACTGTGCCGGCGAGGGGGAGGCGAGCGCGCGCGACAAGGCGGATATCGCCCGCGCCTTCGAGGAGGCGGTGGTCGACACGCTGGTCATCAAGTGCCGCCGGGCCCTGCAACAGGAGGGGCTTTCCACCCTGGTCATGGCCGGCGGCGTGAGCGCCAACCGGCGCCTGCGCGCGCGCCTGGCAGACAGCCTGAGCGCGCGGCAGGCCCGGGTGTTCTATCCCGCACCGGCTTTCTGCACCGATAACGGCGCCATGATCGCCTTCGCCGGTGCCTGCCGCCTCGCCGCCGGCGAAGTGGACGGGCCGGACGCCCGCGTGCGGCCACGCTGGCCCATGGACGAGCTGTCACCCGTCGCGCTCCCGCCGGGGGCCGCGGCCCGGTGAGCGACCGGGTTTTCATCCGCGGCCTGCGCGTGGACACGGTCATCGGTGTCTACGGCTGGGAGCGCACGGTACGCCAGACCCTCGTCCTGGACCTCGAGCTGGCCGCGGATATCGCCGGCCCCGCGATGACGGACGACGTCGGCAGGGCCCTCGACTACGATGCCGTCTGCCGGCGGCTCCGCCGCTACGGCGCCGAGAGCCAGTGGCAGCTGGTGGAAAGCTTCGCCGAAGGGGTGGCGACGCTGCTGCGCGAGGAGTTCGCGGTGCCCTGGCTGCGCCTGCGCCTGGCCAAGCCCGGCGCCGTCGCCGGTGCCGGCGACGTGGGGGTGATCATCGAGCGTGGGGCGCATCCCTGATGCCGCGCATCTACCTCGGCATCGGCAGCAACATCGAGCGCGAGCGCCACGTGGCCATCGCCCTGGACGCGCTGGCGGACCGCTTCGGCGAGCTTGCCGTGTCCCCGGTCTTCGAGGCGCCGGCCCTGGGCTTTGCCGGCGACCCTTTTCTCAATCTCGTTGTCGGCGTCGACGGCAACCTGCCGCTGCGTACCCTCGCCCGGGACCTGCGCGCCCTGGAGCTGGCCCACGGACGGCCACCGAACGCGACCCGCAACAGCCCGCGGCGCCTGGATATCGATATCCTGACCTACGGCGACCGGGTCGGGACCGTGGACGGCGTGGAGCTGCCCCGGGGGGAGATTCTCACCAGCGCCTTCGTGCTGCGGCCGCTGGCGGCGCTTGCGCCCGACGACCGGCACCCGGCCTGCGGCGAAACCTATGCGGCGCTGTGGAACCGCTTCGACCAGGCCGCCCAGCCGATCCGCCCGGTGCCTTTCGCCTGGCGCGGCCGCGATCTCACTCCCCGGCAAAGCTGTCCCTGAGCGCCTCCAGCCGGCGGATACGCTCCGCTTCCATGGCCCTGCCGATGGCCTTGCCGCTGAGCCCCTCCGCAACAAAGGGGGCCGCGGAGACGTCGCGCACCCGCTCCCGGGCCCGGCGCAGGTAGTCATCCGGGAAGCCCTCGCCGGCCAGCGCCGCCGCGCCCTCGAGGAAGTCTTCGAAACGCCCGTGGTCGCGCAGCGCACCTGCGGCCTCCAGCAGTACCAGCAGTTCCTCGCCGCCGAGGGTCCCGGCCCGGGCGGCGCGCTCCGCCTGGGCGGCGAGCAGCAGGGCCAGTTCCCGGTGCCGGCGGGGGACCTTCAGCCGCTCGCAGAGCCGCTCCAGCGCCGGCGGCGCGAGGCCGTGGGTGAGCACCGCAAAGCGCAGGGCGCTGTCGTCACTGCGCGCTGCCGCGGCCGCGAGCTGATCGAGGGCGGCATCGCTCCGCTCATCCAGCTCCGGTGCCAGGGCCGCCAGGGCGCCACAGCCCTTCAGCACGGAGAAGTAGACCGCGGGGTCCGCCTCGCGCAGGGCTTTTTCGGTCTCCACCCAGACCCGCTCGGCGGGCAGGTGGGTGAGTTCGCCCTCGGCGACGATCTCGGCCATGAGCGCCAGCGTCTCCGGGGCGACCGTGAAGCCGAGGTGCGCGTAACGGGCGGCGAAGCGCGCGGTGCGCAGCACGCGCAGCGGGTCTTCCACGAAGGCCGGGGAGACGTGGCGCAGCACTTTCCCTGCCAGGTCCCGCTGGCCGCCATAGGGGTCGATGAGGCGGCCATCCGGGTCGCGGGCCATGGCGTTGATGGTCAGGTCCCGGCGCTTCAGGTCTTCCTCGAGGGTGACGTCCGGGGCCGCGTGAACGTCGAAGCCCGTGTAACCATGGCCCTGCTTGCGCTCCGTGCGGGCCAGGGCGAACTCCTCCTTGCTGTCCGGGTGCAGGAAGACCGGGAAATCCCTGCCCACCGGGGTATAGCCCTGCTCGAGCAGGTCCTCGGCACGGGCGCCGACAACGACCCAGTCCTTTTCCGTGAACGGGTAGCCGAGCAGGTCGTCGCGGACGGCGCCGCCAACCAGGTAGATTTCCATGCTTTCAGTCTAGACGGTCATGCGCCGCAGGGCTCGGCGAGGCGTTCGCCGCTGGCCAGGTTGAAGAAGGTCAGTTCGCCGCCCCAGACACAGCCCGTGTCCAGGCCGATGAAGCGCGGGTCGCCCGTCGCGCCGCCGAGGGCGGCCCAGTGGCCGAAGATCACGCGCTCCCTGTCCGCGAGGCGGTGCGGGTGGCGGAACCAGGGGCGGAAGGGGCCGTCCTCGCCATCTCCCTCGGGCGGCCCCTTGTTGTCGAGGTCGAGGGTGCCGTCGGCGGCGCAGAAACGCATGCGGGTGAAGGTGTTGGTGATCACGCGCAGCCGTGGCCAGCCGGTGAGGTCATCCGTCCAGCCGGCCGGCTCGTTGCCATACATGTGCTCGAAGAAACGGTCACAGTCGGCCCCGGTGAGGGCCGCTTCCACTTCCCGGGCACGGGCCACCGCGGTGGCGCCGTCCCACTGCGGGGGGATGCCTGCATGGACGAAGAGGTCGCCGTCCGCGCGGCGCAGGAGCGGCTGCTCCTGCAGCCAGTCCAGGAGGCGGTCGCTGTCCCGGGCGCGGAGAATGGGCCCGAGCGTGTCCGAGGGTGACAGCGAGCGTGCGCCGGCGCGGGCGGCGAGGAGGTGCAGGTCGTGGTTGCCGAGCACGAGGCGCAAGTTATCGCGCCGCTCATGGAGAAAGCGCAGGGTCTCGAGGCAGGCCGGCCCCCGGTTGACGACGTCCCCCACGGACCACAGGCGGTCCCGGTCCGGCGAGAACCGCACCCGGTCCAGCAGGCGCTCGAGGGGGGGCAGGCAGCCCTGGATATCGCCGACGGCGTAATCAGCCACGAGAGTCAGCCATGGTCGCTAGCCGCGACGGTCAGTTCAGCGCGGTGGGGGTGTGCAGGGTGAAGGCCGGGATCGGCACCTCGAAGGCCGGCTGCGCCTCCGGGTCGATGGCCGTCTCGCCGGCGAGCACCATCGTGTACTCGCCCTGCATGTAGCCCACAGGCGTCGGCAGTGTCGCACCGCTCGTGTAGCGGAAGTAGCGCCCGGGCTCGATCACCGGCTGTTCGCCGACCACGCCCGCGCCGCGCACCTCCTGCACCTCGCCGTTGCCGTCGGTAATCTGCCAGTGCCGCGACAACAGCTGTACCGGCATCTCGCCGAGGTTGCTGATGGAGATGGTATAGGCGAAGGTGTATTGCGCCTCCTCCGGGTTCGAGTGCGAGGGGAGGTAGGTGGTCTGCACCTCGATGCGGACCTGGTCCGGGTCGAATTCGCTCATGGCCTCACTGTTTGTCGCCGTTCTCGCCGCCTGTTTCATCAGCCTTTCCGTTGCCGTGCTCGGAGCCGTGCAGCGCGTTCGCCAGCCTGATGAAATCCGGGAGTTCGAGGGTTTCCGCGCGGGCGCCGGGGTCGATACCGAGCGCCGCGAGGGTCGCCTCTGTTGTAAGGCCTTTGAGATTGTTGCGCAAGGTCTTGCGGCGCTGGGCGAAGGCGGCCTGCACCGTGGCCCGGAGCGCCGCCGGGTCGCAGGCGGGCCAGGGGGATTCGCGCCAGGGCACGAGGCGCACCACCGCGGACTGGACCTTCGGCTGCGGTGTGAAGGCCTCCGGCGGCACCTCGAAGAGTGCCTCCACCTGGCAGTGGTACTGGGCCATGATGCCGAGGCGCCCCCACTGGCCGCCGCCGGGGCTCGCCGCCAGCCGCTCGACCACCTCGCGCTGGAGCATGAAGTGCATGTCCTCGACGAGCTCCGCCTGGTCGAGCAGCCGAAAGATCAGGGGCGTCGAGATGTTGTAGGGCAGGTTGCCCACCACCCGCAGCCGCGGCGCGCCGGGGCCGCCGCGCAGGGCGGCGAAATCGAACTTCAGGGCATCGGCCTTGTGCAGGTGAAAGCGCGGGTAGATGCTGAACGCCGCCAGCAGTCCCGCGGCCAGGTCCCGGTCCAGCTCGATCGCATCGAGGCGGCAGCCGGTGCTCACCAGCGCCTCGGTGAGCGCCCCGTGCCCGGGGCCGATTTCCACGAGGTGGTCGCTTTCCCGGGGCGCGATGGCGCTCTCGATACGGTGGATGACCGTGGCGTCCCGGAGGAAGTTCTGGCCGAAGCGCTTGCGCGCCGGCCGCGGCGTGGGGGTGCGTGCTGCCATGGCGTCATGGTAACGCCTGGCCGGTGTCCCGTCCCGCTCACAAGTTGGTACCATAACGCTCTTCGAGCGATGGCCCCCTCATGACCTTCAGGCAGTATTTTTCCCTCATCGATACGATGGCACGCATGTCGCTGAAGGCCGACGCCGCGCGCTTCTTTTTTGGCTACCTCTGGTGGATCCTCGAGCCGCTCCTCTACGTGGGCGTGTTCTACGTGGTCTTCGAGGTGATCCTCGGCAGCAAGCGGGCAGATTTTCTCGTCTTCCTCATGTGCGGCAAGCTGACCTTCATCTGGCTGTCCAAGTCCGTGAACCAGGCCTCTCGCAGTATCGTGGCGAGCAAGGGCCTGATCGGGAAAATCGACGTGCCCAAGAGCCTCTTTCCCATGGCCACCATCCAGGAGGGGCTGTACAAGCAGGCCTCGGTGTTCCTGCTGCTGTTCGTGGTGCTCTGGTCCCAGGGCTACAGTGTGACGGCAAGCTGGGGCTGGCTGCTGCCGCTGGTATTCGTCAATTACCTCATGATCGTGGCACTGTCACTGTTCGGCGCATTCCTGGTCTGTCTCGCCTTCGATTTCAGCATGCTCATCTCCCTGGGCATGATCTTCCTGCTCTTTACCTCGGGTATTTTCTGGGACGTTCGCGGCCTGGCGGATCCCGCGATGACCGATGCGGTGCTGGCTCTGAACCCGGTGGCCTTCATCATCGATGCCTACCGGCAGGTATTGATGGCCGGCACCGCGCCGGACCTCGCGCACCTCGCTGCCGTCGGGGCCGGTGCCATTGCGCTGGTTGCCGCGGGCGTGCTGCTCCTGCGCCGCTCGAGCCGTTTCCTGGCGCTCAAGGCGATCACCGCGTGAGTGGCGGGAACCCGACAGCCGGTGACCGGCGGTTGATGCTCGAACTCCGGGGCGTGTCACACAGCTACCACGCGCGCCGGGCCAACTTCGAGCGCGGCCTGCACCGGGTCCTGGACGACGTTTCATTGCGTGTGCACCAGGGCGAAACCCTGGGCATCATCGGGCGCAACGGCGCGGGCAAGACCACCCTGCTCCGGCTGCTGGCCGGTGTGCTGGCTCCGCGGGCTGGTACCGTCTGGCGGCGCCCCGGAGCCAGCTGCAGCCTCCTGACCCTGGGCCTCGGCTTCCAGCCCCGGCTGTCGGGCCGCGACAATGCACTGCTCTCGGCCATGCTGCAGGGGGCCACGCGGCGCCAGGCCCAGGCCTGCCTCGAGGAGATCCGGGAGTTCTCGGAACTGGGCCCCTCCTTCGAGGAGCCGGTGGCCACCTACTCGGCCGGCATGCGCTCCCGCCTCGGCTTCAGCACGGCGATCATGACCCGGGTCGATATCCTGCTCATCGACGAGATCCTCAGCGTCGGTGACGCGGCTTTCCGCAGCAAGGCCCGGGAGTTGATGGCGGCGCGGCTGACCGGTGAGCAGACCGTGGTCCTGGTGTCGCACCAGGAGGACCAGGTGCGCGAGCTCTGCGACACGGCGGCGTGGATCGACGCCGGGGTAATTCGCGGCGAGGGCCCGGCCGAGGACGTCCTCGCGGCCTACGCCGCCGCGTCGCCGGGCTCCGGCTGACCGCGCCGGCTGGCCGCGGCGCCGCGGGCGAGGGCGATCAGCGCGCCGAGGAGCGCGCCGGCGACAAGCGCCCCGGCGAGGAGCAGGATCCTGCGCGGGGCCACCGGCGCCGGCGGGGGGGCCGCGGGCCGGTCGGTGCGGGCAACGCGGAGCCCGGTCAGATCGCGCTCGAGCAGGCCCTCGAGCATGCTGATCCGGGCCTGCAGGTCGGCGGCGCCCTCGGCATAGGCGGTGAAGTCCTGCCGTGCCTTGAGCGCCTCGATGGTTCGATTATGTTCCAGGAGTTCCAGCTCCCGCTCGATCTCGCGCAGTTCCGGCAGGTAGGGGCGGTCGTCGCTCCGCGCCGCCAGCCCGCGAAGCTCGGCCTCGAGCAGCTCGGTGCCGCGCAGGAACAGGAGCTCCCTTTCGCCCTGCCCTGAGGCATCCAGCCGCAGGATGCGTGTTTCTCCCGGAACCTCCCGGGCAGCCAGGGTCTCCAGGTTGGTCGGTTTTTCGATGCCCAGGCGCTCGGCGATCGCGATCGCTTCGCGGAGCGCGTTCATGCGGTCGTTGCGCAGGCCCGCTGCCTGGTTGAGCAGGCTCTTGCGCTGGTCCTCGAGCTCGGCCCGACGCTGCGCATCAGCCTCGCGCAGGCGGGTGATGAGCTGCTCCGCCGCCAGCCGCTCGGCCCGTGCCATGGCGGCGAGTTCTGCCTCGAGCGCGCCGATCCGCCCGCCGACCGTGGCCCGGAAGTCAGCGGCGAGTTCCTCCCGGGCGAGGGCCCGTGCTTCCCGTGCCAGCGCGCTGGCGGCCTCGGCGGCCAGGCCCGGATCGGGCCCCCGGAAGGTGAGCCGCAGGGTCATGCTGTCGGCGTTGTCGCCTTCAAGCTCCGCACTGAAGGATGCGGCGAAGGCGCGTCGCGCGCTCTCCTCGGCGGCTGCATCCCCGGCGCCGGCCGTGGGTTGCAGGGCGGCGAAAACGGCGCGCCGGGTGCGCGTCGAGCCGGCCGCGGAGGCCACGCGGCGCAGCGCCCCCTCGGGCGTTATCCTGAACAGCGCGCGCCCCGCTCCCTCGTCCCGCTCCGACGCCGATGCGCTGGCGATGTTGATGCGCGCGAGGTCGGCGGCGGTGGCCGGGCGCAGGCTGGTTTCCGCCTCGAAGCTGGGTGTGGCGACGACGAAGGCATAGAGCGCGGCGAGGACCACGCAGCCGGCCGTGACGCCGGCGATCAGGGCGCGCTGGCGCCACAGGCCGGCGGCCAGTTCGAAGAGGTCAAGCTCATCGTCGTAGGGAGCGGGCTGTCTGGGAGCTTCCATGGGCTCGAGGCTTCCTGGCGGTGGGATTCCTGGCGGTGAGAAAGGCAGGTAGTGCGGAGCCTAGCACATGGGCCTTTCCCGCCGCTGACGCTCGGCGACCACCCAGGCCTGCTGCATGAGGATGCAGTAGAGCAGGAACAGGCCCAGGAAAATGAAAAACTGGTACGGCGTGCCGGTTTCCGCGCGGGCCAGGGTAAGCCCCATGAGCGGCGATGCCAGCCCGAGGGTGCCGATGACCAGCAGGCCGCGCCGTTCACTGAGGCCGAGGGCCTGGGTCAGGTGGTGGATGTGGCTCCGGTCCGAGCGGATCGGGGAGTGCCCCCGGAGCACCCGGCGCAGCGTGGTGAAGGTCATGTCGTAGAGCGGCAGACCCACCAGGTAGAGCGCGGTGACCGGCTCGATGGCCTTGAGCCCGGCGACGTCCGCGTCGGCGACGGTGAGGATCAGCGAGACCACGATCAGTCCCATGAGCTTGCTGCCCGCATCGCCAAGGAAAGTTTTCGGCACGGCGGGCCATAGGCCGAGGTTGGATACGAGGAAGGCGAGCAGCGCCATGCCGATGAAGATCGTGACCAGCCCGGGGGCGGTGCCCGTGAACAGGTGGAAGCTGAACAGGGTGATGAGCGTGATGACACCGAGCACACCATCCATGCCGTCCAGCATGTTGTAGGCGTTGATGACACCGAAGATGCAGATCACGGTGAACGGGTAGGCTATCCAGCCCTGCAGGACGATCGGTCCCGTGCCGAGGAGGTCGCCCAGGTTCTCTGCGCGCAGTTCCAGTCCCTCGATGATCAGCAGGGCGACCAGGACCTCGGTGAGGATGCGGGAGAAGACGCTCACGCTGCGCAGGTCGTCGATGGTCCCGGCGAGGACCAGCAGGCCGCCCGCGAGCAGAAAGATCCAGAGGGAGCGGCCGTAGGTCGACAGGCTGTCGCCGCCCGTGTCACCCCAGAGCAGGGCGCCGAGCAGCAGGGCCAGGTAGATCGACAGACCGCCCACCAGCGGGACATCGCCGGCATGGCGCTTGCGGTGGTCCGGTGCGTCGACCAGCCCCACGCGATGGGCGATCGCCGAGAGCACGCGCAGCAACAGCAGTGTCAGCAGGAATGCCACGCCGGCTTGCAGGAGAAGTTCCGACATCGTTTGCCCGTGTCGATGGTCGCGGCTAGCTTACTCATTCGCCGCGGCCAGCACCATCCGTTGACGTGCCTTGCCCGGCAGCGTGTCTCAGTGAACCCGGCGCGATTTCCCGGCCCGGAAACCGCTGGCGTCCATGGCCCGCGCTTGCTAGGGTGTTCAGTATGTGAACGCAGGGTTTCCACGGGCCGCAGGACGGCCGTGCAAAGTCTGCGGTAGCCTGCCCGGGATCTGCGCTCCTCACTGCCAAGTGTCTGATAGAAAAACAGAAATTCATTTGCGCGTCATGCGCCTGCTGGCGGAGAATCCGCACAGGAGCCAGCGCGCCCTGGCGCGAGAGCTGGGCATCAGCCTGGGTGGCCTGAACTATTGCCTGCGGGCCCTGGTCGAGAAAGGCTGGATCAAGGTGGAGAATTTCTCCCGCTCGGAGAACAAGCTGCGCTACGCCTATCTCCTGACCCCGAGGGGCGTCGCCGGCAAGGCCCGCCTGACCCGGGGCTTTCTGAGGAGAAAGCGGATGGAATACGAAGCGCTCAAGGCGGAGATTGACGAGTTGCTGCTGGATGTCGAGGAAGGGCGCCCGTGAGCGCTCCCGCGTGGTCGCCCGGACAGCCGGTGGCGCCCCCTTTCCGCTGCCGGTCGCGGGCGCGGTGGGCGGCATGGTGAAACGCTTTGCGCTCATCGGCGCCGCCGGCTACATCGCCCCGCGACACATGAAGGCGATCAGTGAGACCGGCAATGATCTCGTGGCGGCGCTGGACCCGAACGACTCCGTGGGCATCATCGACAGCTACTTTCCGGACGCCGATTTCTTCACCGAGTTCGAACGCTTCGACCGGCACATCGACAAGCTGCACCGCGCCCGGACGGGGCAGGCGATCGACTACCTGTCCATCTGCTCCCCGAACTACCTGCACGATGCCCACGCGCGCTTTGCCCTGCGCTCCGGCGCGGACGCGATCTGCGAGAAGCCGCTGGTGCTCAACCCCTGGAACATCGATGGTCTCAGCGAACTGGAGGAGCAGACGGGGCGGCGAGTGCACACCATCCTGCAGCTGCGCCTGCACCCGGCCATCCTGGCCCTCAAGGAGCGGGTCGATGGCGCACGGAGTGCGCACAAGCACGAGGTCGACCTGACCTATATCACCTCCCGGGGCCACTGGTATCTGCAGAGCTGGAAGGGCAGCGAGGAGAAGTCCGGCGGCGTCGCGACCAACATCGGTGTGCACTTCTTCGACATGCTGCATTTCGTCTTCGGAGCGCTGCAGGACAACATCGTGCACCTGCGCACGCCAACGCGCGCGGCGGGGTACCTGGAGTACGCCCGGGCGCGGGTGCGCTGGTTCCTGTCCATCGACTACGCCGACATCCCGGCGGCGCAGCAGGCGGCGGGGCAGCGCACGTACCGCTCCATTACCGTGGACGGCGAGGAGGTCGAGTTTTCCGGGGGCTTTACCGACCTGCACACGCGCAGCTACGAGGAGATCCTCGCCGGCCGGGGGTTCCCGCTGGAGGCGAACCGCACCGCCATCGAGGCGGTCAGCCACATCCGCGACACGGCACCGGCACCGGCGCGCGGGGCGGCGCACCCGTTCCTGCCGGCCCGCGGCTGAGCACCGGGAGAGCCGCGATGTCCTACTACCGGCACGAGACCGCGATCGTCGACGACGGGGCCCGCATCGGTTCGGGCAGCCGGGTGTGGCACTTCGTCCACGTCTGTGGTGGCGCTCGTATCGGCGAGCGCGTATCGCTGGGGCAGGGCGTCTTCGTCGGCAACGAGGTCGTTATCGGCGATGACTGCAAGATCCAGAACAACGTCTCGGTCTACGACAGGGTCACCCTCGAGGACGGCGTTTTCTGCGGCCCCAGCATGGTCTTCACCAACGTGCACAATCCCCGGGCGCTCATCGAGCGCAAGGCGGAGTACCGCGACACGCTGGTCCGGAAGGGCGCGACCCTCGGCGCCAACTGCACCGTCGTGTGCGGGGTGACCATCGGCGAGTATGCCTTCGTGGGCGCCGGCGCCGTGGTCAATGCGGATGTCGCGCCCCATGCGCTGGTGGTCGGCGTGCCGGCCCGGCAGATCGGCTGGATGAGCCGCCACGGCGAGCAGCTCGACCTGCCGCTGGCCGGCGAGGGGGAAGCGCGCTGCCCGCACACCGGGGAGTTCTACCGGCTGCGGGCGGGGCGGCTCAGCTGCACCGGCCCCGGGGCGGACCCGTGAGGAGGCAGCGGTGACCATGAGCATCCCCTTTATTGACCTGCCCGCCCAGCAGGCCCGCATCAGGCCGCAGGTCGAGGCTGCGATCCAGCGTGTGCTGGCGCACGGCCGCTATATCCTCGGGCCGGAGGTCGACGAACTCGAGGAAACCCTGGCCACCTACACCGGCGCCGCCCACTGCATCACCTGTGCCAACGGCACGGACGCCCTGCAGATCGCGCTCATGGCCCTGGAGGTCGGCCCCGGCGACGAGGTGATCGCCCCGGCCTTCACCTACATCGCCACGGCCGAGGCGGCGGCGGTGCTTGGGGCGAAACCGGTCTACGTGGATATCGAGCCGGACACCTTCAACCTGGACGCCGGCCAGCTGGAGGCCGCCATCTCGCCGCGAACCCGCGCCATCATCCCGGTAAGCCTCTTCGGCCAGTGCGCGGACATGGATGCCGTCAATGCCGTCGCCGCGCGCCACGGCCTGCCCGTCATCGAGGACGCCGCGCAGAGTTTCGGTGCCCGGTACCAGGGGCGCCGGTCCGGCAACCTGAGTACCATCGCCACCACCAGCTTCTTCCCGGCCAAGCCGCTCGGCTGCTACGGCGACGGCGGGGCCCTGTTCACCAGCGACGGGGAGCTGGCGAAAACGCTTCGCCAGGTGGCCCGTCATGGCCAGGCCCGGCGTTATTACCACGAGCGCGTCGGCGTCAACAGCCGCCTGGATACCCTGCAGGCGGCCATCCTGCTCGAGAAGCTGAAGATCTTCGACGGGGAACTCGAGGCCCGGGAGGCCGTGGCGCAGCGCTACGACGAGCTCATCCGGGCTGCGCTGCCGGGCCCGGGGAGCGACCTCCGGGTCGGGCTGCCGGTGATCCGGCCCGGCCGGCGCAGCGCCTGGGCCCAGTACACGCTGCGGCTGGCCCGGCGCGATGCCGTGCAGGCACGGCTGCGGGAGGCCGGTGTGCCCAGCACGGTCTACTATCCCGTGCCGCTGCACCGTCAGCAGGCGGTGGGGAGCGCCGACACCAGCGCGCCGGAGAGTGACCGCGCCTCGGAAGAAGTGCTCAGCCTGCCCATGCATCCCTACCTGGACGAGGCGACGCAGCAGTCGATTGTTGCCTCCCTCGCCGTAGCTCTGGAGCAAGCCAGACCATGAAAGCCGTGATCCTCGCCGGCGGCCTCGGAACGCGCATCTCCGAAGAGACCCACCTCAAGCCCAAGCCCATGATCGAAATCGGCGGTCGCCCGATTCTCTGGCATATCATGAAGCTCTACTCGGCTCATGGTGTGAACGAATTCATTATCTGCTGTGGTTACAAGGGCTATGTCATCAAGGAGTACTTCGCAAACTATTTCCTGCACATGTCGGACGTGACCTTCGACATGAGCACCAACGCCATGGAGGTGCACCAGCGCAAGGCCGAGCCCTGGCGCGTGACGCTGGTCGATACGGGGGAGAACACCCTGACCGGGGGCCGGCTCAAGCGTGTCGCCGCCTACCTCGAGCGCGAGGAGGCGTTCTGCTTCACCTACGGTGACGGGCTCAGCGACATCGATATCGGCGCGCTGATCCGGTTCCACCGGCAGCATGGCAAGTGGGCGACCGTGACTGCCGTCAGTCCGCCGGGGCGCTACGGGGCGCTCGAGCGCCGGGGGCAGAGTGTCGTGGGCTTTGCGGAGAAGCCGCGAGGCGATGGCGGTATGATCAACGGGGGGTTTTTCGTACTGTCGCCGCGCTGCCTCGGCCTCATCGAGGGCGATGGTGACGCCTGGGAGAGCAGGCCGCTTGCCGCCCTTGTCGAAAAGGACCAGCTCATGGCTTTCGAGCACGGGGGATTCTGGCAGCCGATGGACACACTGCGGGACAAGAATCACCTGGAGAGCCTGTGGAGCGCAGGTCGGGCGCCGTGGAAGCTCTGGTAAGCCGTGGGTGGCTGATACGATGAACGACAGTGATATGGCGACGCAGATGCACAGCACTACGCCCGGGACAGTGGACGAGGCGGCCCCCGCGGGCGCAAATCCGAGTCCCGCCTTCTGGCGCGGGAAGCGCGTATTCATTACTGGCCACAGCGGCTTTAAGGGAAGTTGGCTAAGTCTCTGGCTGCACCGGCTCGGGGCTGAGGTGAGTGGCCTCGCTCTGCCTCCGGTGACAACGCCGAACCTTTTCGGACTGGCGGGGCTCGAGAACCTCGTAACCAGCCACATGGAGGATATTCGCGACGCGCGGGCGGTAGCCGACATCGTCGCGCTCCGTGACCCCGAGATCATTTTCCACCTCGCCGCGCAGCCCCTGGTCCGCGCCAGTTATCGCGACCCCCTCGAGACCATCTCGACCAACGTTCAGGGCACGGCCAATCTCCTCGATGCCGTTCGCGCACTTCCGGGAGCCCGGGTCGTCGTCGCCATCACCACGGACAAGGTCTACGACAACCGCGAACAGCTTTTCCCATTCCGCGAGGACGACCGGCTGGGTGGTCACGACCCCTACAGCGCCTCCAAGGCGGCGGCTGAACTCATCATTGCCAGCTATCGTGATGCCTTTCTCTCCAAGCAGGGCGTCGCACTAGCCTCGGCGCGTGCGGGCAATGTGATCGGCGGTGGAGACTGGTCCGAGGACCGCCTGATACCCGATGCGGTGCGCGCCTGGACCGGCGGCCAGCCGCTGGAAGTCCGCCGCCCGGAGGCCACGCGGCCCTGGCAGCACGTGCTCGAGCCCCTGTGTGCTTACCTGCGCCTGGCCGAGGAGCTCTGGCAGACGCCCGAGCTTGCGGGCGCCTACAACATCGGCCCCGAGACGCATGAAGCGGCGAGCGTGCGCGAGGTCATCGCCCGGGCGCGAGAGGGCTTCCGCGAGGGCGCTGTCGCCTGGGGGGACGGAAACGGCGGGCCCCATGAAGCCGGCTGGCTGGCGCTTGAGATTGCAAAGGCGCGACATTTCCTGAACGTGTCTCCCCGCTGGCCCGTGCAGGAGGGCATCCGGCGCACCATGGACTGGTACCGCCGTCAGGCCGGGGGGGAGAAGGCGGCAGCGCTCTGCGCGGAAGATATCTCGGCTTTCCATCGTGCATCCGGCACCGCTGAGTGCAGCTAGCTCGGGAGCCGGGACCGATGTCGCGCTTCAGCATCCATCCTACCCCGCTTGCCGGGCTCAAAGTCATCCAGCGAAAGCCCCTCGGTGATGCACGCGGCTATCTCGAGCGTCTCTTCTGTCCTCAGGAACTCGGTGCCGTTTTTGGTGAGCGACGGATCATGCAGATCAACCGCACGCTGACCGCCCGTGCCGGCGTGGTGCGCGGGCTGCACTTCCAATACCCGCCGCACGCCGAGTTGAAGCTTGTCACCTGCTTGCGTGGTGAAGTATTTGACGTCGCCGTCGACCTGCGCAGCGATTCGCCGACTTTCCTGTGCTGGCACGCCGAGCGCCTCAGCGAAGACAACCATCGAACCTTCTCCATCCCGGAGGGCTTCGCCCACGGTTTCCAGACCCTGACAGCCGACTGCGAGTTGCTTTACCTGCACAGCGCCGGCTATGTCCCCGAAGCGGAGGCCGGCCTGGATGCCCTGGATCCCAGCCTCGCGATCGACTGGCCGCTGCCCATCGCCGAGCGCTCGGCCCGCGATCAGGCGCACCCGCCGCTCGCTACGGACTTCGCAGGACTGATGCCATGATCTGCCGCCATTGCGAAACACCGCTGCGTCATGTCTTCCTCGACCTCGGCTTCGCGCCCCCGTCGAATGCCTATCTCAGCGAAGCGGACCTGCAGCGTCCGGAGACCAGCTACCCGCTCAAGCTGTTTGTCTGCGACCAGTGCTGGCTCGTCCAGACCCAGGACTTCGTCGCCGCTGATGCGCTGTTCACCAGTGACTATGCCTATTTTTCCTCCACCTCCACGAGCTGGCTGAGGCACGCCGAGGATTACTGCGCACAGGTCAGCAAGCGACTTGGTCTGGGCTGCCAAAGCCTGGTCATTGAGGTTGCATCGAACGACGGCTATCTCCTGAAGAACTTTCTCGCTGCCGGGATCCCCTGTCTCGGGATAGAACCCACTGCCGCCACCGCCGCGGCCGCAGAGGCCCTGGGCATTCCCGTGCTGCGGGAGTTCTTCGGCGATGCGCTGGGCGGGCGCCTGGCCGCCGAGGGCCGGCAGGCAGACCTTCTCATTGGCAACAACGTTTACGCGCACGTACCGGACATCAACGATTTCACTCGCGGTCTCAAGGCGGCACTGAAGCCCGGCGGAACCGTGACGCTGGAGTTCCCCCACCTGCTGCAGTTGATGGGCCGGAACCAGTTCGATACGGTCTACCATGAGCACTTTTCCTACCTTTCCCTGAATGCGGTTCAGCGTATCTTCGAGACGGAGGGGCTGCGGCTCTGGGACGTCGAGGAATTGCCGACCCACGGCGGAAGTCTTCGCGTCTATGGTGTCCACAGTGACGATCCGCGCCCTGCGGCGGGGGCCGTTGCGCGGGTGCTGGCGGCGGAGCAGGCGGCCGGCCTCCTCGCCCTGCCGGCCTACGAAGCCTTTCAGCCCCGTGCGGACCGGGTGAAGAATGATCTGCTTGCCTACCTGGTCGACCAGCAACGCCGCGGCCGGCGGGTGGCTGCCTATGGCGCTGCCGCCAAGGGAAACACCCTTCTCAACTACGCCGGCGTCAGGCCCGACCTGCTCCCCTTCGTCTGCGATGCAGCACCCGCGAAGCAGGGCAAGTACCTGCCGGGAAGTCATATACCGATCCGGGCGCCCCGGGCGCTCTACGAAGACCCGCCGGACGAAGTACTGATCCTGCCGTGGAACATCGCCGACGAGATCGCCGCCCAGCTGAATGACCTTGCTGCGCGCGGTGTCCGTTTTGTTCGCGCAGTGCCGGAACTGGGAGCCCTGTAATGCGCCGAAGCCGGTTCCTCGCCGTGAAGGTCCCACCGTGCTTCTCCTGACGGGCGCAACGGGGTTTGTCGGACGGCAGGTGTCGCGCGCTCTGGCCGAGCGCGGGCATGGCATGCGACTGGCACTCCGGGAGGGCGCGCCGTGTCCGGTTGTCGAGGGCGCGAACGTCGAACTGTTGGAGACGCCGGATCTCTTTGAGGCAGGGCGCGACTGGTGGGCTGCCTCGCTCGCGGGCGTGGACACGGTTATTCACCTGGCCTGGTACGCAGAGCCGGGCAAATACCTGTCTTCGCCCCGGAACCTCGATTGCCTGCGGGGTACCATCGTCCTGGCCCAGGCGTGCATTGATGCGGGCGTGCGTCGTTTCGTCGGTGTCGGAAGCTGCGCCGAGTACGACCTGACGCGTGGCCTGCTCGGGGTCGACACGCCGCTGGACCCGCAGACCCTGTATGCAGCCTGCAAGGCCTCGACGTCCCAGGTTCTGGGCCAGCTGCTGCCATCCGCCGGTGTCGAGTTTGCCTGGTGCCGGGTGTTCTACCTCTACGGCGAGGGCGAGGACGCGCGAAGGCTGGTTCCGTACCTGCACCGCCAGCTCGGCAGCGGGCAGCCGGTAGAGCTGACCAGTGGCCGCCAGATCCGTGACTACCTGGACGTAAAGGATGCGGGCACCATGCTTGCCGAGGCGGCACTTGGGGACCTGCAGGGTCCTGTCAATATTTGCTCGGGAGTGCCCGTCACGGTCCGCCAGCTGGCGGAACAGATCGCGGATGCGTATGGTCGTCGCGACCTGCTGCGCTTCGGCGTGCGCGCCGACAACGCGTTCGATCCGCCGTGCATTGTCGGCATTCCCTGGAACCGCAGCGCTACCGCGCAGCCGAGCCCCTGATACAGCCAAGGCTAGAAACAGTCATGACCGAGTTCGAGAAAGAAGTCCTTGCCCGCCTGGATGCAAATGCCGGCAATGCCGAGCTGATCGGAGCCGCGCAGGCATTTACGCGGGCATCGACCCGGCCCAAGTATTCCTATAATTTTTTCTGGCAGGGGCGGCCGATCATCCAGTATCCGCAGGATATCGTCGCGATGCAGGAGATCATCTGGCAAAGCAGGCCGGATCTCATCATTGAAACCGGCATTGCTCACGGTGGTTCCCTGGTTTTCAGTGCGTCGATGCTCGCGCTCCTCGATTATTGTGATGCGGTAGAGCGTGGCCAGACGCTGGATCCGAAGCGGCCGGCGCGCCGCGTTCTCGGCGTCGATATCGACATCCGCGCACACAACCGCGAGGCGATCGAGGCCCACCCGATGGCCAATCGCATTGACATGATCCAGGGGTCTTCGATCGATCCTACGGTCGTTGCACAGGTGCACGAGCAGGCCAGGAGACACGAGCGCGTGCTGGTCTGCCTGGATTCAAACCACACGCATGATCATGCGCTGGCGGAACTCGAGGAGTATGCGCCGCTGGTCTCGCCGGGAAGCTATTGCGTAGTCTTTGATACGATCATCGAAGACCTCCCGGGCGACATGTTCCCCGATCGCCCCTGGGGGCCCGGCAACAATCCCAAGACTGCGGTCCACGAGTATCTTGCGTCTCATCCGGAGTTCACCATCGACCGTCAGATCGACCGCAAGCTGCTGATCAGTGTCTCGCCGAACGGTTACCTGCGGCGGACGGGCTGAGCCGGGCTCCGCGCCCCGCCGAGGAAATCGCGTGCCTTCTCAATGATCAAGCGCGACTCGCTCCGACCCGTGTACCCCTAGCCCTTCCATGCTGAAGCGCAATCTCATCGCCAACTACCTCGGCCAGGGCTGGACCGCGATCATGGGTCTTGCCTTCGTGCCGCTTTACATTCGTTACCTGGGAATCGAGGCCTACGGGGTCATCGGGTTGTTCACGGTCCTTCAGTCGTGGCTTACTATGCTCGATCTCGGTATGAGGCCGGCCCTGAACCGCGAAATGGCCCGCTTTTTCGGGGGTACGCACTCGCCACAGACTATCCGTGACCTGCTGCGATCGATAGAAATCCTGACGCTGGCCGTGGCGGTGCTTATCTTTTCCCTGTTCTGGGCGAGCGCCGGCTGGGTGGCGGGCGAATGGCTGAATGCCGGATCCTTGTCCGTTGAGGCTGTTGCCCGGGCTTTCATAGTGATGGGGTGCGTTTCGGGCCTCCGCTTCGTCGAAGCAGTGTACAGTGCAAGTATCAGCGGGCTGCAGCATCAGGTGATGCAGAATGTTATTACCTCGACGATGGCAACGCTGCGCGGTGGGGGGGCAGTGCTGATTCTTGCGTTCCTGTCGCCCACGCTGGAGGCGTTCTTCCTTTGGCAGGCGGCGATGTCACTACTCACCCTGGCCTGGCTTGCAAGCGCGGTTTACCGGGTGCTTCCTCCGGCGCCGCGCCGGGCGCGCTTCTCACCGGCTGAAGTCGGACGAGTCTGGCAGTTTGCGCGGGGGATGTTGTTGATCACGCTGCTGGCGTTATTCCTGTCGCAGTTCGACAAAGTGCTGCTATCGCGGCTCCTTTCCCTGGAGAGCTACGGCTACTACATGTTTGCTGCCAATATCGCCATGGCCCTGAGTGTTTTTACCAGTCCTATCGTGAATGCCTTTTACCCGCGCTTTTCGCAGCTGGTCGCAGCCGGGAAGCATGACGAACTGGTCGAGGTGTACCACCTGGCCGCTCAGGCGCTCAGTGTACTGGTCGGGACGCTCGGCCTGCTTCTTGTACTCCATAGCCGTCCGTTGATCCAGGCATGGACCGGTGACGCGGAGCTCACCCATCATGCTGCGCCCCTGCTGTCGCTGCTGGCGGCGGGCACACTGCTCAATCGCCTGATGGCCGGCCCCTATCGCCTTCAGCTGGCCTTCGGCTGGACCGGGCTCACGATAAAGGCGAACGCCATCGCCGTTGCCGTGCTGGTCCCGGCGTTGTTTGTCGTTGCGCCCAGTTATGGCGCCATGGGCGCCGCCGCGGTATGGCTTGCTCTTAACCTGGGTTACTTCGTGATCGTGGTGTCCTTCATGCATCGCCGCCTGCTCGTCGATGAGAAGAACCGCTGGTATTTGCGGGACGTCTTCTTGCCGCTGGGCCTTGCCTTCCTGGTGGCTTTCCCGCTGCGGCTCCTTGTGCCCGAACTTGACAATCGCCTGCTCACGGCGGCGTTGCTGGCAGCGGTTGCCCTGGCTACTTTCGCTGCTGCCCTCTGCGGTGCGGCCCGGCTGCGCGACCGGGTCCTGCGCCTTGCAACCCACCTGCTTGCTCCGGTTACCCGCTGATGGCCTCGTCGATCCCGGGCGCCCACGCCCAAGCGGTGCTTGCCTGTGCAAGCTAGACCGAAAGTTACGGTAGGCCTGCTGGTCTACAATGAGGCTGCGCATGTCAGAGAGGCTCTCGATGCCATTCTCGGGCAGACCTTTACCGACTATGAAATCCTCGTGGGGGACAACTGCTCGACCGATGGCACGACCGAGATCGTCGCGGAGTATGCCAGTCGCGATGGGCGCATCCGGCACCTCGTGCATGACAGGAACATCGGCGCATTGCAGAACTGGAACGCCATTGTGCGTGCGGCGGCCGGCGAGTACTTTGTCCTCGCCGGCGGTCACGATCTGTGGACGCCGGACTACCTCGACCTGCTCACTCGCGGACTGGAAGGAAACCCCGATGCGGTACTCGCCTTCGCGAAGACTCAGTGGATCGACGAGCGTGGGATTCCGCTGGAAAAGCCTACCGATGCCATCGACACGAGTGGAATGAGGCACCAGCAGCGTTTCATGGCAGTAATGATTACCAATCAGCACTACCTCTACGGCCTCATACGGCTATCTGCCCTGCGGCGGACGCGCCTGCAGAAGGAAATCATCGGCTCTGGTGAGATTCTGCTGCAGGAACTGGCGGCGCTGGGGAGCTTCCTGCTCGTAGAAGGTCCACGCTGGTTTCGACGGGAAAACCGGAAGCCGGAAACCGTCCTTGAGAAGCTTGAGCGCTATGAACGGATGCTCTTCTCCTCACCGCGAATGCGGCTGAGATTCAGGTTCTTCCCGTTAACCCAGATGTTCTTCTGTTACCTGGCGCTACCGTTCCAGCTGCCTGCTGTGGATTGGAAGCAGCGGCTAAGTATGTTGGCGCTCTATCCCTACCTCTGCCTCAGGTTCGGTCTTTCCTTGCCAGTTGACTTGAAGTGGCTCGTCCATCGATTTCTCCGATGAGCCTGAGCGAAAGCGGGACGCCAGTGGAATGACAGCTATCGCGATGACCCCATGCGACTAGTAAGGATGGCTTAGGTCTCATGTTGCCTTCGGCTCTTGCCCACCTGAAAGTGCTCTGTCGGCTCAACGCCCGTTACCTTGAAGCAGTCTGGCAGCGTCGGCGGACTTCCCGCCTCGCCGGTACTTCCCAGCTGCCAGAGCCGGAGGCGGTGCTGGCCAGTCCGCATGTGTTCGTGCTGTCGACGGGGCGTTGCGGTACTGCGCTTCTGACCCGAATACTCGCAAGGGCCGACAGTCTGCAGGTGGAGCACAGTCCGAAGCCGGAGCTGGAGTATGTATCATCGCTGGTCCACCGCGATGAACCTTCCCTCGAGGCTTTGAAGCTCGCGGTGCTTGCCTCTCGCTTCGATACGCAGTTCCTGGACTGCTATCGGAGAGGCAAGCGCTATGTAGAGACGAACAACCGCATCTCCCTCTTTGCCCCCGCGCTTGCAGAGCTGCTTCCCCGTTCGAGGTTCATTCATCTCGTCCGCGACCCCGCAGCGTTCGTGCGCAGCGGCATGTGCCGCGGTTACTATCTGGACGGGGTAGTGCAGCACCAGCGTCTTAACGCGGCTCATAGCGCGGAGTGGAGGGCGTTTTCGCGCCTCGAGAAAATCGTGTGGGAATGGAACGAGATCAACGGAAGGGTCGAACAGTTCAAAGCCGGGCTGGAGCCGGGGCGCATGCTGACCGTCAAAAGCGAGGAGCTGTTCGAAGACCCGGGGGTCACGAGCGGGATCTTCGATTTTCTTGAGGTGGATAATCCGTTTGCTGGCGAGCGCGGCCTGCGACGATTGGAGAACTATCTCTCGACGCCCGTCAACAGGCAGAAATCGCTGGATTTCCCTCGATACGCGGCCTGGGACTCTCGCGACAAGGCTGCTCTGAAGCGGATAGCGACGCTGGCACCCCGCTATGGTTATCACCTTGACGGTTGAGCAGGGCGACCGCGCACGGTTTCCTGCGCGTCGTGCGCATCCCCCGCCGGCCGCCCCCTGCAGCCTGGTGCCATGATTCGAATCGAAGCACCGGTTGGCTGCCGCGAAGAGCGCGCTTACGTTGCCGAGGTGCTTTTCGGCGATTGGCTCGGTGTTCCTTATACGCTGGCCCAACGCCCCCGGCGGGAGCTGTCCATCCGTCTGGACGGACAGCCAGGCGAACTGCTGCTGCCGGACAGTTTTTTCAGCCAGTTCATCCTCTCCCCCAAGGCCTGGCTCGGCAGGGGCTCTCTGCCGGTCCTGCGTGACGGGGAGCAGCTGCCCTGCTGGGACAGCCGCGAACTCGTACCGGACGCGCTGCTCACCGATCCAATCCTGCCGGTTCTTTTCGGTGATGAAGGCATGGCGCAAGCCCCCGCTCCGGGAGGCCACGGCGTTTCTGCTCCCTCTATGGCGCTGCCCATTGACATCCTCGGCACTGCCTTCGTGCTCTTGTCCCGCTACGAGGAGGCAGTGTTGTCCGAACGGGACAACCACGAACGGTTCCCTGCGACCGCTTCCCTTGCTTACCGGGCGGGGTTCCTTCATCGGCCGCTTGTCGATGAGTATGTCGAGGTCCTCTGGGCGGCGCTGCAGCGCCTCTGGCCCGGGCTTACCCGGCGGCCCCTCGAGTCGCGAACACTCGTGAGCTGTGATGTCGACAGCCCCTTTGCCTTCGATGGAGACGGCAGATGGATTGCGCGCCGTATCGGTGGCGACCTTCTCAAGCGCCGTTCCCCGGCTCTTGCCCGGCGCAGCATGCGGGCCTGGTGGAACGCCCGGGGCGGCGATTACAGCCTGGACCCGCACCGTCTGGGCCTCGACTACATCATGGAGGTCAATGAGCGCGCTGGGCGGCGTGTGGCTTTCTATTTCATTGCAGCGAATACCGACCTCCGTCTGGATACACACACCAGCCTTGATGATCCGCGTATGCGAGCTCTTCTGCGCGAAATCCACCTGCGGGGACACGAGATTGGCTGCCATCCCGGCTACAACACCTTTCGTCACCCCGAGGCAATGGCATACTCGGTAGCCACCTTGCGGCGCGTCCTGAGGGAGGAGGGCATCGAACAACCCGTCCTCGGTGCGCGCCAGCATTTCCTTCGCTGGGAGACGCCGAGGACAGCGCGTTTGCTGGAGGACAACGGGGTCGCTTACGACAGCACCCTGTCCTACGCCGACTGCCCCGGCTTTCGCTGCGGGACCTGCCGGGAATACGGCTTCTACGACGTCGGCACCCGGCGGCCGCTCCGCTTGCGCGAGCGGCCGCTGATCGTAATGGAGTGTTCGGTCATCGCGGACCGCTATCTGGGCTTGGGGTACAGTGAGGATGCTCGTCGTGAGATCGAACGCTACAAGGCAGCTTGCAGCAAGGTGCGCGGGGACTTTACCCTTTTGTGGCACAATTCCCAGTTTGAGCACCCGAGCAGTGCTGATCTCTATTCCAGGCTCCTGGGCACGCCGGGGACGCAGTGAATACGCCGAAGCATGCACAAGGCGGGGCGCAGCCCCGGTCCTGTCCCTCAAGACCCGGGAGCGCCGGGGTTTTTAGTCTGAACTTCGTCGACATGCGGGGAAACACAGGGCCGGCGGTGAACGAGCTGGAGTTCAATTGCTGGCTGCTTGATGCGGTTCCCGGGGCGAGTGTTTACACGCCCTTTGTCCCGCTTCAACTCGGCGATGCTTCCGGGAACCGGCTCCATGGCACCGGTGCATACAGCCTGCGGCGGCCTTTCACTGCAGTGTTGCGCCAGTTTCAGGTCGTGCTCCGCCTGCGTCGTGTCATGGCGAACGGTGACCTCCTCTACTACCGTCATTCCCGATTGGCCTTCGGTGTTATGCTTCTGCTCAGGCTGCGGCCGGGTATTCGCCTGGTGCTTACCCGCTCTCATCCCAGGGGGAGTGATCTGGCTGTACAGGAGAAGCCGGCGGCGCGCGCCCTTGCGGCCTTGATTGAGGCGTTGGACTTCCGTTTGCGGCGGCGCCTTGCCAGGAGGGCCATCTGGGTCGACTGTGTCACGCCCGCACAGGCGAAGCAGCTCGAAAGCGAGACCGGCCGTCACGTCGAGGTCGTCATGAACGGCGTGAACACGCGCACTTTCAGCCCGATCGAGCCGGAGCAGAGGGAGCGGCTTCGAGCGGAGTTGGGCATCCCAAAGGAGGCGCTGGTTATTGGCTACTGTGGCGGCTACCCACTGCAGCGGGGAGCAATGGAGGTCAGCTTGCTGAGCGGGGAATGGCCCGGGGCCTTTGGTGTCGTCATCGGAGCGTTGAAGGAAGCGGACAGGGTACGCCTTGCCCATGGCCGAGTGCGCTTG
Source organism: Pseudohaliea sp. (assembly GCF_054552115.1). Lineage (NCBI taxonomy): Bacteria > Pseudomonadati > Pseudomonadota > Gammaproteobacteria > Cellvibrionales > Halieaceae > Pseudohaliea > Pseudohaliea sp. Next base: position 30,203 of record NZ_JBTOLW010000017.1, read on the forward strand.
CTGGGTCAGGTTCCCTATGCCCGGGTGGCCCCTTTGGTCGCCACCTTCGATATAGCCCTGGCCTTCGATAACCCGGCACGGATAGGTCGGGTCGGAAACTCGAACCAGAAGGTCAGGCAGGCACTCGCAACCGGGGCTTATGTAGTGACCCAGGATTCCGACCTTCCTCTCGATGGCAACCCCGAGCTTGGTGTCAACGTCCCGGACCGGGACCTCAGGACGCTTCTTGAAGCGTGTCGCAATGCCCCGCTGACCCCCCAGGCGCGCAACGCCCGAGTGGAGTTTGCCCGAGCCCACCTCGATACGGCGTCGATCTACCGGCGCCGGCACGAGGCGGTGAGCGGAGGCCTCTAGCCTTGCCTCACAGCCGCCCGGCCCCCGCCTTTCGTTGATGCCGTTCCCATGAGGATACTCTTCTACCTGCCAACGCCCGGGGGAATGACCGGCGCGCCGCGGCGTCTGCTGACGCTCGCTGCGGGGCTGAAGGCGCTCGGTGCCAGCCCGATCATTGTATCCGAGCCAGGGGTGCCCCTGCTGCGTGCCGCCGAGAAAGCGGGGCTGAGGACCCTGCCCCTGCCCTTGGATGGATTACTCAACCTGCGTCAGGGTGCGCTCTTTGGTGGGGGTCTTCGTTTTCGGCTTCGTGTTGCCGCCGCGTTACTTCGACAACAACTGCACTTTCATGGCGCAGTGCGTGCCGCCAACGCAGATGTCGTCTGGCTCCGGGGCAGCAAGGGAGTAGCCTTCGGCGGACTGGGTTTGCTGCTGGCGCGGCGTCCGCTGATCTGGGACGTGGATTACGAACTGCCTTCCCGCGGCCCTGTGCGACTTCTACACCGTCTCGGACTGATCCTTGCCCGCCGCGTCGTATTGCAGCATGACGCGTCCACGGCGGTCTTCGGCAGCACACTTGCCGCGCGTCACTGCGCGAAGTTGAAGGTCTTGACGCCGGGAATCGACGTCGACTCCCTCAAGCAACTCCTGGAGAGTTCTCCTCCACGAGTCGCCGACGGCCGACTTCTCCTGCTGCAAGTCGGTACGCTCTGCGATCGCAAGAACCAGTCTTTCACCCTGGATGTGCTGCGCCGCCTGCCGCAGGAGACTCTCGAGCGAGTCGAGCTTTCCTTCGCGGGCGCCCCGCATGGCCAGGAGTATGAATCCGCTCTTCGTCGAAAGCTGGAGGAACTGGGCCTTGGCGACCGGGTCCGGTTTCTCGGCTGGCGAGATGATGTACATGCCTTGATGTTGCGTAGCGATCTGCTGATCATGCCCTCCCAGGATGAAGGCGTACCGAACACCGTGCAGGAGGCGATGGCGCTCGGGCTGCCCGTCCTGGCCAGCGATCGCGGCGGCATCCCCGACGTTCTGGAACATGGAAGCACCGGCTGGGTTCTGCCGCTGGATGACCCTGGGCCCTGGGCATCTATCCTTGACAGGTTCGTGAAGGAAACGCGGATACTCGACTCGGTGGCAGCGAGGGCACAAGCGCATGCCTGGTCCCATTTCGATACGGCGGCATGGTGCCGGCGCTATCTTGGCTTGATCGAAGAAGCGTGTGGTCGGTGAGTAGATGGAATCACTAGCGCTGCGGTCGGCACCCGATCCCGGGAGGCAGAGAGACTGTGGCACCGCCTGGCGTTACCTGCCGGGTTCCGTGCTGGCTTTGTCGGTGGCATCGCAGCCCCTGTACCTGTTCAAGTCCGGCACCGTTCAGCCGTCTCACTTGCTATTCCTCGTCGGGGCGGTACTCGCATGTATGGCCAGGCGCCTGTTCGCTGGTCCTGCTTTTGCCCTTGTCTGGGCCCTGTGCCTCTACGTACTGTGCGTTGAAACGTACTACTACATCTTTTCCCCCGACTACCAGGGGTTCTACGTCGGGCTTTACTTCCTCTACAACGCTGTCCTTTTTTCCGGCCTGTACTGTGTCGCACGGCGGCGGGGGCTGGGCTGGCTGCCAGTCGGCCTGCTCGGCTCCACGATCCTCGCCTGGACCGGGCTGGTCCTGTTTGACCTCGGTCTTTTCGGGACCCAGAGCCCGCGGCGTGCGACGGCCTGGTTCAACAACCCGAATCAACTGGGTTACTACGCGACCTGCCTGCTATCGCTGGTCTACCTAGTGTACCGGGAGTCACGCCTATCCATGCTTGCGGTGCTGCCATGGCTGGCCGCGGCTTTCATTCTCGCCTGTTTCTCGCTCTCCAAGGCCGCGATTGTCGCCAGCCTGGCCTGCCTGCCCCTCATGCTGAAGCCGTACGGTACGCGCGCCGGAAAGCTGCACTGGGCGTTTGCCGTCGCCGTTGCGGCGGCGGTCCTGGGCTCACTCTATTACGCCGGTCTTTTCGATGACTACGCCGTGGTCGAGCGCATTACCGGGATGGCCCGGGAGGATGACAGCTCGCTCTCGGCTCGGGGATACCTCGCCTACCGGTCCGCCAGTGCATGGCAGCTGATCTTCGGTCAGGGCTACTGGTCCGTTATCGGCAGGCTCGGGAATGAGGTTCACTCCACCCTCGCTGGCCTCTTCATCAACTACGGCCTTCTCGCCTTGCTGCTTTTCGGGGCCCTGGTCGTGCATTGGCTCCGGCTTACCCGGGAGGCCTATGGCCTGGCGGGCATGATCTCGATAGCCGGGCCGGCGCTGCTCTATGGCCTGACCCATAACGGCATTCGCTTCTCGCTCTTCTGGGTACTGCTGTCGGTATCCTTTGCGGCAGCAGAGAACCGCCTTGCCGCGGGCGGGTATGCCCGGCGGCCTGCGCCCGCAGGTTCATCAGCCCTGCGGGACGCACCGCGGGCGTCCGGACCGTCGCACGCAGGTGCCGGTTTGCCGTGAAGATCCTCCTCTTCGCCAACACGGACTGGTATCTCTACAATTTCCGCCTCTCCCTAGCGCACAGCCTTCGGGCGCGAGGTCATGCGGTCGTCCTCGTCTCTCCCGATGGTCTCTACGGCAAGCGCCTGCGCGACCTCGGCTTTCGCTGGATAGCGGCGCCCCTGGATCGGCGCAGCCTGAATCTTCTACGCGAGGCGAGGCTCGTGCATTGGCTCGGCAGTCTGTTGCGCGATGAAAAGGTGGACCTTGTGCACGGTTTTACGATCAAGTGCGCGGTCTACGCGGCGGTGGCTGCGCGACTGGCGGGTGACGTTGCCTATGTCGGCGCCGTGGCCGGTCTGGGTTACGTCTTCACCAGTGCGTCGTTACGTGCCCGGATGCTTCGGCCCCTTCTGCGGGGCCTCATGCGGGCGACGCTCGGGGGCCGGGCCGGTCGCGTAGTGCTGCAGAACCCCGATGATGTCGCGCTCTTCGTTCGGGAGCGACTGGTTACCGGGGAACAGCTGCGCCTCATCCCCAGTTCGGGAGTGGATTGCGGGACCTTTTCGCCGTTACCCGGGGGGCAGTCCGGCGATGCCGCCTTCCGTGTGCTGCTGCCGGCGCGGCTGCTCTGGGACAAGGGGGTCGGCGACCTGATCGACGCGGCGCGGAAGCTGCGGGCGATGGGCCGCCTGGCGGCGCCGCAAGAGACCGGAGAAGCCGATGCGGCGCCTTCTGCGCGGCCTGTGCGCATACTCCTGGCCGGTGACCCCGACCCCGGGAACCCCGCCGCTGTGCCCGAAGAGACCCTGCGGAACTGGCAGGAGACGGGCCTGGTTCAGTGGCTGGGCCATGTGGAGAAGATGCGGGATTGCCTGCGCTCGGCTGACGCCGTGGTCCTGCCCAGCTACCGGGAGGGCTTGCCGCGGGGGCTCATCGAGGCCGGCGCCTGCGGCAGGCCGCTGATTACAACCGATGCACCCGGTTGTCGCGAGGTGGTTACCCACGAGCGGGAAGGCCTGCTCGTGCCGGTGCGTGACGCCGGTGCCCTCGCGTCGGCTATGCTCCGCCTCGCAGACGACCCGGCGCTTTGCGAGCGTCTGGGGGCAGCGGCCCGCGAGAAGGTACTGCAGGAGTTTGACGAACGTATCGTCATCGAGCGCACCTTCGCCGTCTACCGGGAGCTTTTGCCGGGGTTTTAGCTGCGGGGATCTTTTCCCTCTGCGCCGGCCGCAGCTGACGGCGCCGCAGCCTTGTCCCGGCGCAGCGAAGCGAGGATGACGAACGGCGCCGGCAGCAGGCTCAGGAACACGATCATGGAAAAGCGTGTCAGCCCGGAGTCGTTGTCCGGGGTTGCAAAGCGGTAGAAGTACTCGCCGTAGCGCTGGGCGACAACGAAAAAGGCGGCCAGGGCCAGGGGTGTGACCAGGGAGAAGCAGGTGGCGAACGCCCGCCGGGGCCTGACCAGGATGACTAGCAGGGGCACCAGCACGATCAGCGTGGCGATGGCCCCGTGATAGCTGGCGGCCCGGCCCCAGGCCTCCAGGAGGTTGCCGGCGATACCGGCCCAGTTGCTCTCCGGTATCCCGCTGGTCCGCTTGCCGAGGGCGACGAGGTCTTCTCCCGGCAGGAAGGCAATGCGGTACCCCCCGAAGCGGAGGTCGAAGCCGATGGTCGCGGCGATGGCCGCGGCGGCCACCGCCGCAGCCAGCAGGGCCAGGGTGAGCATCGGCCGCGCCTTCGCCAGCAGTAGGGCCAGCGCGACGCTGCCGGCGAGGATCAGCGTGTAGATGATCCCGTTGCCCTTGGTGAGGGCGACCGCGGTGGCCAGCAGCAGGCAGGCCAGCAGGTGCCGCAGCGTCCTGTTCATCCCCGTCTCGACGAGCACCAGTGTCATGAACAGCAGCACGCCCCCGGCCTGCCAGAAGTCGGCGTAGCCGGGCAGCGCCACGTGCGTGGTCACCATGGGGGAGGAGACAGCCAGGTAGCCGGCGAGTGCGGCCAGGGAGGCCCGGCCGGTCAGGCCCAGCGCGAGGCCCGCCGCGGCGAGACCCAGGGCGAACTGCAGCAGCAGCCAGGGTGCATAGACCGCATACTGAAGGTCGGTCAGCGACGCCGCCCAGCCGGACCAGGCGGCGATCAGCTTGACCGTGGGCCAGTGCGTGTTGCGCGTGAACTCGAAGGGCTCGCCGGGGTTCGCACCCTCGTGGTGTGAGAGGAAGCCGGCACTGTCGACGGACCAGTGCTGCAGCGTGTCCCAGGTTTCTGCCGGGCGAAGCGTGCTTTCCAGCCCGGAGAAAGCGACCGCGAACAGCGCCAGGGCCAGGAACAGCGCTGTTGCCACCCGCGCCGGCGCCGGTTCCCGGGCCGGGGCGGGCGCCGTCGCCACGGGGCGCCAGCGCCGCAGCGCGGCGGCGCCCAGGGGCAGGCCGGTCAGGACCGCGAAGGCCAGGTAGCCGGTAAACGGCGGCAGGCCGAGGGCGTTGGCGCCGTAGAGGAACGCGGCCACGGCGAAGTAGCCGAGGTAGCAGCCTGCGCCCGCGCTGACCAGGGCGAGCCCCCGGCACACCGTGCCGGTACTGTCCGGGGCCGGCGCCAGGCACCAGCCCGTGAAGGCCAGTCCCCAGGCCCAGGGAAGCAGTAAAAGAAGCAGTTGCAGGGGCGCCATCCCGTCCATCAGAACCACGGCAGGGGCGCGGCGTCCCGGCAGTTATCGCCGGATGTTCCGGCCATGATCCGGCAGCGCATGGTCGATGCAGCGGCGCGCTCCCCGAGGGGTTTGCCGGCGAAGGTGCGCAACGTCTCCCCGCCCTGGCGCAGGCGGAAGCCGTCGACGAGCAGGTCCTGGGCCGTCCAGCTGATCGCAAACATGATCACCAGGGCCTGGGCCAGGTCGCCCCGGGACAGCGCGAGTCGCCGGCGCCCGAGCCAGGCCAGGGCAAGCAGCAGCGCCACGCCGGCCAGGAACCACAGGGTGCCGGCGACAGCCGGTCGCAGGAGGGAGGCCGGCGGGGCGGCCAGGTACTTGTTGATCGAGGACAGCGACCAGGACCTGAAGGCGGTCCATTCATCCGCCACGGCGGCGACCAGGGCCCCCGGTCCATAGGGCTGGAAGGCGACCTCTTCGAGCACGAACGCCTCGCCCCGGGGGTCGCCGAAGGTCCCGATGGAGAGCTCGATCACGCGGCCGGTCCAGACGCCCTGGCGCAGCAGGTTCCAGGTGTAGGTCCCGTCGCCGTGGTGGTGCAGCCTCGCGTGGTAGATGCCATCGGGCCGCTCCGCGATACGCCAGAAAAGAAACAGCCTCACCCCCGGGTGCAGGCCTGTTGCACGGACGCGCAGGAAGGGATAGTCGGCGGTGTCGACGACCGCCGGGGTACGGAAGACGGCTTCCCCGTCGAGGTAGGCGGTGATCGCCCGGGCGCTGCCCCGGCGCTCCGACGCCCGCGCCCGCACGGCCTCGAAGCGGGCCCCGGGGAAGGTCTTCGGTGGGGCATCGGCCTGTGCCCGGTAGGGGGCGAACTCGGGGTGAAAACGGGTGAAGAAAGCGAGATAGAGGGCGACCACCAGCAGGGCGGCAAGGAGCATGAGCACGGGCGCCAGCAGCCAGGGGCGCGCGTGCCACGGCGGGCCGCCGCCGTGCCTGTCACCCCGCTGCGTCAACGCGCACCGGCCCCCCCGGCGACCTCGCGCAGGGCCGGCCAGGCATCCAGCGCTGCCGCCCAGCCCTCGGCGAAGTCGCGGAACTGCTCGATAACCTGCTCGTCGCTGCTTCCTGCCGCAACCCCGTCGATGCGCGCGGGCCCGTGCACCTCGGCGATCGACCCCTGCACTTCTTCCACGCCGCGCTTCAGGTAGCCCCGCCAGTTGAGTGAGGGCAGTTCCTCGGCCTTGCTGAGCTGGGTGCGCAGCAGGTAGAGCTGGTGGGCCTGGTCCACCGCCTGTTCGCGGCGGTAGTCGAGCAGCAGGTCCCCGGTGCTGCGCGCCGCCAGGCGCCGCGCGTCCTCCGCCATGTGGTGCAGGCGGCGCGCGGGCGCGCTGGCATCCTTGTAGTCGACGTTCTCGGAAAGATAGCGGGCGAAGAGCACGATGCCACCCTCGCCGGCCATGGGCGCCCGCAGTCCCGGGCCCTGCCGGCGGTCGATCGGCAGGTGCGGCACGGCCCAGGGGTACTCGAGTACGGCAGCGCGGTGGTGCATGGCCTCGACCATGGCGCCGAACAGCAGGTCCTCACCGCGAAAGGCCGGGAAGTAGGGAGGCAGTAACTGCGAGTTGTCCAGGCCGGTCATCTGCGACATGAAAGCCGTCTTGTGGATCGTCGGGCTCGCGCAGCCCAGCCAGCAGCAGCCGTTCTGCACCGCCTCGGCCATGCCGTGGGGTGCGCTCACGAGGCGCTCGATCGAGTCCTCGCCCAGGGTCACGGCCCAGTGGGCATTGCTCGTCCCCGGGTCACCCCAGGAACCGCACTGGGTCACCAGGATCGGCGACTGCGCGTCGAGCACGTTGAGCATGGCCGCATTGCAGCTGTCGAGCTGGGTCTCCGCGAGCGGTCCGCCGTTGAGGGCCGGTATGGCCCTGCCCAGCTGCTGCCCGAGGTGCTCGGCATGGCTGGAGAGCGGATCCTGCTCCGCGGGGACCGCGCTCGCCATGAGCGTTTCCGGGTCGGGGTAGAAGGTGGCGCGCCGCCGGCCGCGGAGGCTGAGGCCGCTGTCCTCCAGCGGGGCACGGACGGCCGTGCAGAGAATGTCGTCGTCCATGACGATAGCGCGGTAGCCGACGGAGAGCAGCAGGCACAGGGTCCGCGACCGGCCGTAGGTTTTCGCCCCGGTCCACTGCCCGGGGTCGAGCAGGAAACGGATACCGCGCTCGTGGCCCGGCAGTTCGCTCACGAGCCGCTGCAGGAACTCCGCCTGCTCTTCCGCGCCGAAATAGGTCATGGTCCGGGCGCTGCGCACGTTGAAGCGCTCCACGGCGTCGCGGTTGGCCTGCCGGCTTTCCGGCCGGCGCGAATCGTCCACCAGGAACAGCGCATCCTGCCGTGCGAGCGTGCCGATCTGCAGCAGGGATTCGAGCAGCCGCTCGACGGCCGCCGGCCGGTCGCAGGTGATGATAAAAGCCCGCGTCGGTGCCAGCCGGTTTTCGCCGCCGGCGCCGAGCTTTTCCGTGATGCTGCGCGCCGAGAGCAGCATGTCCGCGGCGCGGAGCTGCTCCAGGGCCTGCAGGGCCGGTGCCCGGTTGCCCTGAAGCTCGGGGCGGGTTTTGGCGAGGTGGTCGGCGTGCGCTTCCAGGGTACGGAAGGTGGTGCAGGTCTTGAGCGCGCTGACGACCTGTGGCGCGATCATGTGCTGCCGGCCGTTGAGGCGGTTGATGGCCAGCATCATCGACGGGTCGACGGGAATCAGGTCGCAGTCCGCGAAGGCGTACAGCGCCTGCGCGGAGGCCTCCGGGGAGGCCGGGAAGGAGTAGGAGAAACCGCTTTCTTCACGCATCGATGAGCCTGGTGCCGGGCTGCTGAAGCCGAGAGTTTAGGGAGGGGGGTCCCGGGTGTAAACCGGCCCGGGGCCGGCGAGGGCCGCTCGCCGGGTGCCAGCGGCGCCGGCTGCGTGGCCGCGGGCCGGGCCCCATGGCAGAATCCCCGGGCCATGTGGATCGACAAGCTGGCCATCGCACTGCTCGCCCCGCTGGGAACGTCCCTGGCCCTGGCGGCCGTCGCCCTGCTGCTCGCCGCGGCCCGCCGGCGTCGCCTCGCCGGGCTTGCCGGGGTGCTGGCCTTCGCCTGGCTGTTCACCTGGTCCCTGGCGCCGGTGAGCCACGCCCTGCGCGGCATGCTCGAGGATGATTATCCCTACCGGGCGCCGCTGGACGCGCCGCGGGCACCGGTGGCGGTGGTGCTCGGCGGCGGCATCGACCCGCCGGGCACGCGGCACGGTCCCGCCAACCTCAACGCGGCGGCGGACCGGGTACTTTACGCGGCCGAGCTCTACCACGCGGGCCGGGTCGCCCGCCTGCTCCTGAGCGGCGGTGCCAGCCCCGGGCTCAGTGCCCGCAGCGAGGCGGCGGTCACCCGGGAGCTGTTGCTGGCCCTCGCTGTGCCGGCCGATGCCATCCTGCTGGAAGAGGAAAGCCGCAACACGCGCCAAAATGCGGCCTTCACTGCCCGGCTGCTCCGGGAGCGCGGCATTGACCGGATCCTGCTGGTCACCTCGGCCCTGCACATGCGGCGCGCCCTGGCCCGCTTCGAGGCGCAGGGGCTCGACGTTATCCCGGCGGCGACGGACCACGAAGCCCGGGACCGTTTCACCGCTGTGGACTGGCTGCCGGACGCGGAGGCGCTGGACGGGGCGGGGCGTGCCCTCAAGGAGATCGCCGGCTACCGGACAGGGCGCTAGCGGTCGGCCCTCGAGGCGGTGAGCGTCACCGCCAGGCGCACGGCCGCCCGCAGGCTCCCCGCGTCCGCCGTTCCCGTTCCGGCCAGGTCCAGCGCCGTGCCGTGGTCGACGCTCGTGCGCACGATGGGCAGGCCGAGGGTCACATTGACGGCTTCGCCGAAGCCGGCGTGCTTGAGCACCGGCAGGCCCTGGTCGTGGTACATGGCCAGCACCGCGTCCACGCCGGCCAGCGCGTGCGGCGTGAAGGCGGTGTCCGCAGGCAGGGGACCGGCCAGGTCCAGGCCCTCGGCCCGCAGAGTGTCCAGCACCGGGATGATCACGTCGATTTCCTCCCGCCCCAGGTGGCCGCCCTCGCCGGCGTGGGGGTTCAGGCCGAGGACCGCGATCCGCGGCCGGTCGATGGCGAAGCGCGCCCGCAGGTCGCGATGCAGGATCCTGAGTGTCTCCGCCAGCATCTCCCGGGTGATGGCCCCGGGCACCGCCGCGAGCGGCAGGTGCGTGGTGGCCAGGGCGACGCGCAGCGTACCCGCGACGAGCAGCATGACCACCCGTTCCACGCCACAGCGCGCGGCCAGGTACTCGGTGTGGCCGCTGAAGGCGAAGCCGGCATCGGCGATGATGCTCTTCTGCACCGGCGCGGTGACCATGGCGGCGAAGCGCCCGTCGCGGCAGCCGTCCACCGCCGCATCGAGGGTGGCGAGGACCGCGGCCGCATTGCCCGCGTCCAGGCGCCCGGGCGCCGCCGGCCGGGCGAGGGGCACGTGCAGGACCGGCAGGTGGCCGGGCCTGTGCGGTGCCGGCGCCGCGGCCGGGTCGAAGGCTTCCAGTGAGACCGGTCCGGCGCCGGGTACGGCCCCGGCCCGGGCGGCCAGCAGGTCGCGGTCGCCGATGGCGACCAGTTCCGCAGGGAAGGGCTCGCGCGCGAGGGCCAGCAGGAGCTCCGGCCCGATGCCCGCCGGCTCCCCGGCGGTGAGGGCCAGCCGCGGCACGCTCATGCGGCGCCGCCGCGCTTACTTGATGTCGACGAAGGCCTCATCGCGGATCTTGCGCAGCCAGGCGTCCAGTTCCTCGTCGTACTTGCGCTGGTGCAGGAATTCCGTCGCGCGGGCCACCTGCATCTCCCGGGTCATGTCCTTCTCGCGCCGGTCCAGCACCTCGATGATGTGCCAGCCGAACTCCGTGCGCACCGGGTCCGAGATCTCGCCGATGGGCGTGGACGCCATGGTGTTCTCGAAGGCCGGCACCATCTGCCCCGGATTGCTCCAGCCGAGGTCGCCGCCCTCGGCGGCGGTGCCGATGTCCTCGGAGTACTCCCGGGCCAGGGCGCCGAAGTCCTCGCCGGCCTGGATCCGCGCCTTGAGTTCCGCCGCGAGTTCGCGGGCCTCGTCGTCGGTGAGGATCTCCGAGGGCTTGACTAGGATGTGCCGGGCCTGGGTCTGGGCCACGGTCTGGCCGCCGGTGCCGCGCGCATCGGCCAGGTAGACGAGGTGGAAGCCGCTCGGGGAGCGGAAGACGTCGGCGAGTTCGCCCGGCGACAGCCCGGGGGCGACGTCCTGGAACAGCGACGGCAGGTCATCGAGCTTGCGCCAGCCGAGGTCGCCGCCGGTCATGGGCACCCGCTCGCTCGCCTCGCTGATGACGGTCTGGAAGCCCTCGCCCCCCTGGATGCGGGCCGCCAGGGCCTCCGCCTCCTCCCGGGCAGCCTCGGCCTCCGCGTTCGGCGCGCCCTCGGAGACGGGAATCAGGGCGTGGACGATGCGGTACTCGGGCTGGATCAGCTTCTGGCCCTCCTCCGTGGCCATGAAGTTCTTCACTTCCTGCTCCGAGAGCTCGATGCGCTGGTTGACGTTGCCCATCTGCACCCGCTGGATGACCATTTCCCGGCGAATCTTGTCGCGCATCGCGCGGTAGGACTGCCCCTGTTGCTCCAGCGCCACGCGGAACTGGTCCAGCGAGAGGCCGTTCTGCGCGGCCACGCGCTGCATGGCGGCGTCGAGCTGGGCGTCGGGAATGCGCACGCCATAGCGCTCGCCCATCTGCAGCTGGATGCTGTCGAGGATCAGCCGGTCCAGGGTCTCGCTGATCAGCACGTCCTCCGGCGGCACGTCCATGCCCCGGGCCTCGAGGTTGTTGGTGACGGTTTCCAGGCGCTCGCGCAGCTCGCTGGCCATGATGACGTCGTCGTCGACGATGGCCACGACCTGGTCGAGCATTTCCGTTTCCGCAGCGGCCGTTGCCGGGAGCAGTGCTGCCAGCAGGCCGGCGCAGGCGAAGACCTTGATGAAGGCCCCGATGAAGGCCCTGATGAAGGCTCTTATGAAGCCCCGGGCCGCGGCCAGGGCGCGCAGGGTATGGCTGAGTGCTGTCACGGTCGGAACCCCCGGATCATGTCGGTCATCAATTGCTCCACCTCCGTGCCGAGCCCGCCGAGGCCCTTGAGCACGACTTGCACCTGGACGGCCCGCTCGCGGTCCAGGTTCGGCGAATCGAAATCGGGAACGATGCCACGCGCGGTATCGAAGTAGCGCAGGTGCAGAAGGCGTATTTTCCAGCAGCAGTTATCGTACTCGATGCCCACCATGTCTTCCACGCTCTCATCGGCCTCGAGGCTGTAGTTCCAGGCGCCGAAGAGGCGCCAGTTGCGGCTCACCGGGTAGTAGGCGGAAACATGCGCCTGGTCCGTGGTCGGCTGCGTGCCCACCAGGTTGATGGGGCGCCGGTAGGTGTAGCCCACGTTGAACAGCGCACCGTCCTCGCGCTCGTAGCTGCTGAACAGGTTGCCGGCGTTCACCTTCTCCGTCGACGGGTCGTACTGCACCGTCGCCCGCAGGTTTAGACGGCGCGTGGGATAGAAGTTCAGTTCGCCGGCGATCTCCGACTCCGTGCGGTCCAGTTCCGGAGCCGTGGGTGTCAGGCGCACCTTGCGGTTGTCGAAGTAGACGATCTGGCCGAGGCTCGCGTTCAGCAGTTCCGTGCCGGTCTCCCGGCTCAGGAAGCGCGTGGTCACGCCGATGGCGAGCTGGTTGGCATCGTCGAGGCGGTCCCGGCCGGAGAAGCGCGTGTCCCGGAACAGCTGGTTGTAGTTGAAGGTGAGCTCGGCGCTGTCGAAGTCCGGGTGGTCGCGCTGGTCCTCGTAGCTGGAGTAGAGGTAGTAGAGTCGGGGTTCGAGCGTCTGCACCAGGTCCTTGTCCGCGAAGTTGAAGGCCCGCTCGAAGTAGAGGCCACCGTCGAGGCTCGCCAGGGCCGAGCCCGCGCCGGGGTTTTCCCGGTCCGGCGCCAGCGGGTCGTCGAGGCGGTAGTCGAGGTAGCGGTACTTGGCCGTGCTGCGCAGGAAACCGTACTCCCAGAGCATGGGGTAGGTCACGCCGGCCTCCGCGTACAGGCGCTGGCCGGTCACCCGGTCCCCGGCGCTGTCGAAATTGCTGTACTGCGCGAGGAACACGGGCTCCAGGCGGAAGGGCTCGCGGTCGCTGCGGCGCTGTACAGTCAGCTGCGGCAGCTTCTTGTAGTCCTCGCGTATGTCGTCGGCCAGGGACTGGAACTGCTGCAGCTCCATGTTCACGAGCCAGTCGTCGCCGAGGTAGTCGAGGGAGGCGAGCTGCAGCAGGTTCACCTCGCGGCGGGTCTCCAGGTTGGAGGTCTCGAGGTCGCGGATGTAGGCGACGTCGCTTACCCGCGTGTAGTCGATGCGCGAGCGCCAGCGCTGCCCGTAGAGACCCGTGTGGCGGATCTGCCCGAGCCAGCGGTCCGGGTTGTCGTCCGCCGGGAAATCCTCCTCGTACTGCTCGTCGCCCGGCAGGAAGGCGCCGCCGATGAGCCACTGGCCGCGCGCCGGATCGAGGTAGCGCGCCTGCAGCTCGTGGTTCAGCCCCCGTTCCTGGATGTAGCGCGGTGTGTACAGGAAGTCGTAGTTCGGGGCGGCGTTCCAGTAGAAGGGCGTGGCCACGTCGATGCCGCCGCGGCTGTCGTTGCCGAGGGTGGGGAACAGAAAGCCCGTGCGCCGCCGGTCGTCCAGGGGGAAGCTCAGCCAGGGGGTCCAGAAGAAGGGCACCCCGGCGGCGGAGAGGGTGGCCCCGCGGGCCACGCCCACACCCCTGTCGAGGTCCAGGGTCATCTGCCGGCTGCGCAGGTACCAGTCCCGGTCGCCGGGCGCGCAGTAGGTCAGCGCGCCGTCCTCCACGCGGATCAGGGCCTCCGCATCCCGGGAGAGAAGCCTTGCCTCGCCGCGCATGTGTTTCTCATGGAGAACGAAGACTCCGTCCTCGAGCTGGGCCTCGCCGGTGCGCGAGTAGAATTCCCCGCGGCTGCCGCGCAGCAGCAGACCCGGCTCGCGCAGCACGATGTTGCCCTCGACGTTGCCGGTCTCGCTGACCCGGTCGTAGTCGGCCCGGTCGCTGGCGAGGTCCCGGTAGCCCTGGGTGACCTCCACCCCGCCCTCGAGGCGGATCTGGTTTCCCCGGAGCTCGCTGCGCGCGGCGGTGGCCTCGATGTCGGCCTGCTCCGGGTCCTTGCCGCCGGCGAGGTCCGCCTTGGGGTCGATGTAGCGGCCGCCGCAGAGCCGGCAGCTGCGGTCCCGGAGCGCCGGCGGCACGTCCTCGATGGGGACCCAGTCGAGGTCCGCGCCCGGCTCGACGACCTCGACCTCGAGGCGCGCCTCCCCACAGCCGCCGCTGGCCGCGCAGCGCTCCCCGTTGCTATCCTGCGCTCGCCCCGGGAGCGCCGCCGCGAGCAGCAGCGCGGCAACCGCCGCGCGCAGGAGCGTGTGCTTCGCTGGGGCCGGGATCATGGGGTTTCGGGTATGAGCCTTTGAGCGGTGGAAGAAGACGGGGGGCCTGCTTGCCGGGGATGATAAAGCATCGCCTGCCACTTGTCCGTTCCCGCCGTGGGGTCTTTGCGCCGGTGCCGGGCCCGTGACCGCGCCCCCGGACGACCTCCTTCCCTGGTGCCGGGCGCAGCTGCCCGGTACCCCCGCTGCGGTCCTCGCTCCCCTGGCCGGCGATGCCAGCTTCCGCCGTTATTTCCGGCTGCGCTGGGACGGCGGTACGGCGGTCGCCTGCGTGGCGCCCCCGGCCACCGAGAAGAACACCGAGTTCCTCGCCGTGCGCGAGCAGTTCGCCGCCGCCGGCGTGCGCGTCCCCGGGCTGCTCGGCGCCGATCTCCGGCGAGGCTATCTGCTCCTTGAGGATCTCGGCGACGCGCTGCTCCTGCCCGCGCTCGATCACGCCAGCGTCGACGGCTGGTACCGTCAGGCGATGGCCCCGCTCCTCGCCCTCGCCACGGCACCCTGTGGCGACCTGCCACCCTACGACGATGCGGCGCTGCAGGCGGAGCTGGACCTCTTCCCTCACTGGTTCTGTGGGCAGCTCCTGGGGCTCCCCCCTGCTGCGGCCGCGTCGAGGTGCTTCGACGACCTCTGCGCACGCCTCCTGGCCGCTGCGGCGGCCCAGCCCCGGGTGCCCGTGCACCGCGATTACCACAGCCGCAACCTGCTCATCACCGGCGGGGGCCTCGCGACCATCGACTTCCAGGACGCCCTCTGCGGCCCGGTGACCTACGACCTCGTCTCCCTGCTCCGCGACTGCTACTGCCGCTGGCCCGACGACGAGGTTTACCGCTGGGCGCGGGCGTTCCACGGCGAGCTGGCGGCGCGCGGGCTGGCGGGCCTGCCGGACGCCGACGGCTTCCTGCTGGCTTTCGACCTCATGGGCCTGCAGCGGCACCTGAAGGTGCTCGGCATCTTCGCCCGGCTCTGGCTCCGCGACGGCAAGGACGGCTACCTCGGTGACCTGCCCCGGGTCTACGGCTACGTGCGCGATGTGCTCGCGGCACACCCCGGGGAGCCCTCGCTGGCCGCCTTTGCAGCCTGGCTCGACGCGGTGGTCGCGCCCCGGCTGCCGGCGCAGTCCTGGTGGCGCGCGCCGTGAGGGCGATGATCCTCGCCGCCGGGCGCGGCGAGCGCATGCGCCCGTTGACTCTCGAGACGCCCAAGCCCCTGCTCGCCGTCGGCGGCAAACTGCTGCTCGAGTATCACCTCGAGCGTCTCGCGGCGGGCGGTGTCCGGGAAGTGGTTATCAACGTCTCCTGGCTCGGCGAACAGATCGAGGCTTTCGGCGGCGACGGCAGCCGCTGGGGCCTGTCGATCCGCTATTCGCGGGAGCCGGCGCCGCTGGAGACCGCCGGCGGCATCGTGCAGGCGCTGCCGCTCCTCGGCGACGCGCCCTTCCTGGTGGTGAACGGCGACGTGTTCATGGATTACGACGTGCCGGCGCTCGCCGCGCGGGCCGCGGCGCTGGTGCCGGCCGGCGCGCACCTGCTCCTGGCGGAGAACCCCGCCCATCACCCCGGCGGCGACTTCGCCCTGCGCGGCGGCCGGGTCGCCGAGCCGGCGAGCGGTGAGGCCACGCTGACCTTCACCGGCACCGCGCTCTATCACCCGGCCTTTTTCGCGGGTCTCGCGCCGGGTTCCCGGCCCCTGCGCCCGCTCTTCGAGGCGGCCATGGCGGCCGGGCGCCTCGGCGGTGAACGCCACCGCGGGCGCTGGGTCGACGTGGGCACGCCGGAGCGGCTGGCGGCGCTGGACGCGGCGCTCAGCGCGGAGGGTGTGCCCGGGGACGCAAAACGCTAGAATCCGCGTCCAGACCCGCTGGAGGCTCCCATGCCCGATTACCTCATCGCGCCGTCCATCCTGTCGGCGGATTTCGCCCGCCTCGGCGAGGAGGTGGATAACGTGCTCGCCGCCGGCGCGGACGTGGTCCACTTCGACGTGATGGACAACCACTACGTGCCCAACCTCACCATCGGGCCCATGGTGTGCAAGGCGCTCCGGAAGCACGGGGTCACCGCGCCCATCGACGTGCACCTGATGGTCAGCCCCGTGGACCGGCTCATCGGCGATTTCGCCGAGGCCGGCGCCAGCTGGATCACCTTCCACCCGGACGCCGTGACCCACGTCGATCGCACGCTTCAGCTGATCCGCGACGCCGGCTGCAAGGCCGGGCTGGTGTTCAACCCCCACCTCGGCCTCGACGCCCTCGACTACGTCATGGACAAGGTCGATGTCGTGCTGCTCATGTCCGTGAACCCTGGCTTCGGCGGCCAGTCCTTCATCCCGGCGACGCTGGACAAGCTGCGCGAGGCGCGCCGGCGCATCGACGCCTCGGGCCGCGACATCCGCCTCGAGATCGACGGCGGCGTGGGCCCGAAGAACATCGGCGAGATCGCCGCCGCCGGCGCCGACACCTTCGTCGCCGGCTCGGCGATCTTCAACCAGCCCGACTATGCGGCGGTGATCGGCGACCTGCGCGCGGCGCTCGCCGCCCCGGCCTGATGACCCCGGCGGCGTTCCAGGCACTCGCGGCCGAGGGCTACAACCGCATCCCGGTCAGCCTCGAGGTGCTGGCGGACCAGGAAACGCCGGTAAGTACCTACCGCAAGCTCGCCGGCGGGCCCTACTCCTACCTTTTCGAGTCCGTGCAGGGCGGGGAGAAATGGGGCCGATACTCGATCATCGGCCTGCCCTGTCACACGCTGGTCAAGGTCTACGGCCAGCTGGTGGAGACCTGGGAGGGCGGTGAGCTCGCCGCCAGCGAGACGGTGGCGGACCCGCTGGCCTGGGTGGAAGCCTTCCAGGCGCGCTACCGGGCCGCCCCCGCCGAGGACCTGCCCGTGTTCCACGGCGGCCTTGTCGGCTACTTCGGCTACGATACGGTGCGCTACGTCGAGGAGCGGCTGGCGGACAGCTGTCCGCCGGACACGCTGGGCACGCCGGACATCCTGCTCATGGTCTCCGACGAGGTGCTGGTCTTCGACAACCTGGCCGGCACCCTCAAGCTTATCGTCAACGTTGACCCGGCCGCGGAGGAGGCCCTGGCCGCCGGCGAGGCGCGCCTGGCGGCGCTGGCCGGGCAGCTGCGCCAACCGGCCGCGCCGCTGCCGGCGGTGGATCTCGCCGCGCGCACCGAGACGGGCCTCGAGGACAGCGCCCGCACGAGCATGGACCAGGCGGCCTACGAGGCGGCGGTGGAGCGCGTGCGCGAGTACGTGCTCGCCGGCGACGTGATGCAGGTGGTGCCGGCGCGGCGCATCAGCGTGCCCTTCGCGGCGCCGCCGCTGAACCTCTACCGCGCCCTGCGCAACCTGAACCCCTCGCCCTACCTCTATTTCCTCGACCTGGAGGACTTCCAGATCGTCGGCTCCTCGCCGGAGATCCTCGCCCGCCTCGAGGACGGCATGGTCACCGTGCGGCCCATCGCCGGCACCCGCCACCGCGGCCGGGACGATGCCGAGGACGCGGCGCTCGCCGAGGAACTGCTCGCCGATCCGAAGGAGATCGCCGAGCACCTCATGCTCATCGACCTCGGCCGCAACGATGTCGGCCGCATTGCCGAGACGGGCAGTGTGCAGCTCACGGACAGGATGGTCATCGAGCGTTACTCGCACGTGATGCACATCGTCTCCAATGTCACTGGCCGCCTCGCCGGCCCGCGCAGTGCCGTGGACGTGCTGCGCGCGACGCTCCCCGCCGGCACCCTGAGCGGTGCGCCGAAGATCCGCGCCATGGAGATCATCGACGAGCTCGAGCCGGTCAAGCGCGGTGTCTACGGCGGCGCCGTGGGCTATCTCTCCTGGGGCGGCGACATGGATACGGCTATCGCCATCCGCACCGCCGTGGTCAAGGATGGCGAGCTGCACGTGCAGGCCGGCGCCGGCATCGTGGCCGACTCGGTGCCGAGCCTCGAATGGCAGGAGACGGTGAACAAGGCCCGCGCCGTGCTCCGGGCCGCGGCCATGGCGGACGGCGGGGAGGGATCGCCGTGATCCTCATGATCGACAATTACGACTCCTTCACTTTCAACGTGGTGCAGTACCTCGGTGAGCTCGGTGCCGAGGTCGAGGTGCGCCGCAACGACGAGATCGACGTCGCCGGCGTGGAGGCGCTGGCCCCGGAGCGCATCGTGCTTTCCCCGGGGCCCTGCACGCCGAACGAGGCCGGGATTTCCATGGCGCTGGTGGAGGCCTTTGCCGGCCGCGTGCCGCTCCTCGGCATCTGCCTCGGCCACCAGTGTATCGGCCAGGTCTTCGGCGGCGAGGTGGTGCGCGCACGGCGCGTGATGCACGGCAAGACCTCGCCGATCCACCACCGCGGCGAGGGCGTCTTCCGCGGCCTGCCGTCGCCCTGCACGGCCACCCGTTACCACAGCCTGGTGGTCGCCCGGGACAGCCTGCCGGACTGCCTCGAGGTCACCGCCTGGACAGAGACGGACGACGGAGCACCCGACGAGATCATGGGCCTGCGGCACCGGGAGCTGGCGGTGGAGGGGGTGCAGTTCCACCCCGAATCCATTCTCACGGAGCACGGCCACGACCTGCTCGACAACTTCCTGCGGGGCAGTTTTCCAGCTGATAGCGGGAGCGACGCGTCATGAGCCTCAAGGATGCACTGGCGGTCCTCGCCGAAGGGCGCGATCTCGACGGCCACTCCATGGCCGAGGTCATGCGCACGGTGATGACCGGCGGCGCCACGGACGCGCAGATCGGCGCGCTGCTCCTCGGCCTGCGCGCCAAGGGCGAGACCATCGAGGAGATCGCCGCGGCGGCGCGGGTGATGCGCGAGCTCGCCACCCCGGTGACGGTGCCCGGGAACCTCGACCTCGTGGACCTCGTGGGTACCGGCGGCGACGGCGCCAACCTGTTCAACGTCTCCACCGCCGCGACCTTCGTCGCCGCCGCCGGCGGCGCCCGCGTGGCGAAGCACGGCAACCGTTCCGTTTCCAGCACCAGCGGCAGTTCCGACGTGCTCGAGACCCTCGGCGTACCCCTGGACCTCAGCCCTTCGCAGATCGCCCGCGCCATCGCCGAGGTCGGTGTCGGCTTCATGTTTGCGCCGGCGCACCACAGCGCCATGCGCCACGCCATCGGGCCGCGCCGGGAGCTGGGCATGCGCACGCTGTTCAATGTGCTGGGCCCGCTGACCAACCCCGCGGGGGTGCGCCGGCAGGTGCTCGGTGTGTTCGACGGCGCCCTCTGCGAGCCGCTTGCCAAGGCCCTCGGCGAGCTCGGCAGCGAGCACGCGCTGGTGGTCCACGGCGAGGACGGCCTCGACGAGCTCTCCCTCGCCGCGCCCACGCAGGTGGCGGAGCTGCGCGCCGGCGCGGTGCGCTGCTACACGGTGACGCCGGAGGAACTCGGCATCGAGCGCCGCCCGCTCGACGGACTCACGGTAGACAGTGCCGATGCCTCCGCCCGGCTGATCCGCGCGGCGCTCGCCGGTGAGCACGACGACGCGGCGGCGCTCATCGCGCTGAACGCCGGCGCCACGCTCTACGTGGCCGCTATCGCGGGTTCCCTGGCTGACGGCGTGCGCCTGGCGGAGGACCTCGTCGCCACGGGGCAGGCGGCGGAGAAGCTGAAAGCCTTCATCGACTTCACCCGGCTCATGGCCGAGGAGGGCGCGTGAGCGACGACGGCCTGCCCACGGTCCTGAAACGCATCCTCGCCCGCAAGGCCGAGGAGGTGGCCGAGCGGCGCGCGCAGCGCCCGCTCGCGCAGCTGGCGGAGGACGCGCGTGCGCAGCCGCCGGCCCGGGGCTTTGCCGCCGCGGTGGCGAACGCCGCGGCCGGCCCCGGCAGCGCGGTCATCGCCGAGGTGAAGAAGGCGTCGCCGAGCAAGGGCGTGATCCGCGAGCACTTCGATCCCGCGGCCATTGCCGCGAGCTATGAGGCGGGCGGCGCCACCTGCCTGTCGGTGCTCACGGACGTGGACTTCTTCCAGGGCGCGGACGGCTACCTGCAGGCGGCCCGCGCCGCCTGCGCGCTGCCGGTGCTGCGCAAGGATTTCACCGTGGACCCGTACCAGGTGGTCGAGGCCCGGGCCCTCGGTGCCGACGCCGTGCTGCTCATCGTCGCGGCGCTCGGCGACGCGCAGCTGGCCGAGCTTGCGGCCTGCGCGGCAGAGGTGGGCTGCGACGTGCTGGTGGAGGTGCACGACCGGGCGGAACTCGAGCGCGCGCTCGCGGTGCCGTCGCCGCTCATCGGCATCAACAACCGCAACCTGCACGACTTCTCGTGCACCCTGGAAACCACCTTCGACCTGCTGCCCGGCGTTCCCGCGGGCCGCACCGTCGTGACCGAGAGCGCAATCCACAGCCGGGAAGACGTCGCCCGCATGCGCGCCGGTGGCGTCAATGCGTTCCTCGTCGGTGAGGCGTTTATGCGTGCCGGGGAGCCGGGCGAGAAACTCCGCGAGCTCTTTGCCTGAGGAGCGTCTGAGGAGCGCCTGGAGAGTGCCCGGGGGGCGCCCGGGAGCGCCGCCGGCGCGGGCCCGCGCTAGCTAGCGCGTCCCGTAGACCACGATGGTCTTGCCGGAGACCCAGATCAGCCCGCTTTCGGCCAGGGCCTTGAGCACGCGTCCGGCCATCTCCCGGGAGCAGCCGGCGATCTTGCCGAGCTCCTGGCGGGTAATGCGGATCTGCATGCCGTCCGGGTGGGTCATGGCGTCCGGCTGCTGGGCGAGGTCGAGCAGCGTGTGCGCGATGCGCCCGGAGACGTCCACGAAGGCGAGGTCGCGGAGCTTGAGGGTGGTGCGGCGCAGCCGCGTGGCCAGCTGCTGGGCGATGCCGAAGAGGATTTCCGGGTAGCTGTCGCGGATCTGCCGGAAGCGCTCGTAGCTGATCTCGGCCACGGTGCAGGCCGTGCGCGCCTCGACGAAGGCGCTGCGCTCCGGTTCGTCCTGTTCGAAAAGCCCCATCTCCCCGAAGAAGTCCCCCGGGTTCAGGTAGCTCACGACCATCTTGTGGTCCTCGTCGTCGTCGTCCTGCACGATCACCGAGACGGAGCCGTCGAGGATCAGGAACAGGCTCTGGCTGCTCTCGCCGGCGGCCAGGATCACCGTCCTGGCCGGGTACTCGCGTTGCTCGAAGTGGCGGAGGAAGCTCTCGACGCTCGGTAGACTTTGCTTGACCTGCGGCCTGACCACAGCGGCCCCTTGTTGTTCTGCGGTGGACGCAAGAATACTGCATCGCGGGCGCAGTTAAAATCCGGTTATGCTTCGCGCTTTGAGAGAACGGCAGGCGGGAGGGAACCGACCCCATGGAAGCAACAGTCAAGTGGCTCGACGGCGCCCTGTTCGTCGGCGAGGCCGGCAGCGGCCACGCGGTGGTGATGGACGGGCCGGAGGACCTTGGCGGCCGCAACCACGGCCCGCGGCCGATGGAGATGCTCCTCCTCGGCACCGGCGGCTGCTCGGTCTACGATGTGCTGTCAATGCTGAAGAAATCGCGCCAGGCGGTGTCCGACTGCCGGGTGGAGATCAGCGCCGAGCGCGCCGATGCGGTGCCGGCGGTGTTCACGCGCATCACGCTGCACTTCGTGGTCACCGGCCGCGGTCTCAAGGAGAACCACGTGCGCCGGGCGGTGGAACTGTCAGCGGAGAAGTACTGCTCGGCCTCGATCATGCTCGGCGCGGCGGGCGTGGACATCAGCCACAGCTTCGAGATCGTCGAGGAGGAGGGCGCGGGATGAGCAGCGCGCCTCAGACCCAGTAGCTGCTCCGGGTCATGGCTTTCGATACGGCCGTCATGGCCTGCTTCACCGGCCGGGGGAATTCCGTGCCGCCGGCGTCCAGGGCGTTCTGCCCGTGCCGCTCCTCGTCCTCGAGCATCTGCTGCAGGATGAGCCGCGACTTGCGGTCCTCCTCCGGCAGGTCCTTCAAGTGGTCCTTGAGGTGGCGGCAGACGCGCTCTTCCGTCGCGGCCACGAAGCCGAGGCTGACCTTGTCGCCGATGGCCCCGGCCACGGCGCCGAGGGCGAAGGAGAGGCCGTACCAGGCCGGGTTCAGGACGCTCGGGTGGCTGTCGAGCTCGCGCAGCCGCTCGGCACACCAGACCAGGTGGTCCACTTCTTCGGCGGCGGCTTCCTGCATTTCCTCGCGTACCGTGGGCAGGCGCGCGGTCAGCGCCTGGCCCTGGTAGAGCGCCTGGGCGCAGACCTCGCCCGTGTGGTTGACGCGCATCAGGCCGGCCACGTGCCTGCGCTCGGACTCGCTCAACGGCGCTTCGCTGTGGCCGGCGGCGGGCGACTCCCGCCCGGCGGTATTGCCGCGGTTGGCGAGGGTGCGCATGACCGTGTCGGTCTCGCTGATGAGGCGGTCGAGAAGGCTCAGCCGGCGCTGGCGCCGGCTGCGGGAAACAGTACTGGACATGCTGTCGCGCAGGGTCGGAATGTTCTTCAACTATAGCGCTCGATGGCGCGCCAGCCAATGTCGCCGCGGCGGGTGAGGCCGTCGAACTGGATGCGCTCCGCGGCGGCGTAGGCCGCGTCCCGGGCCGCCTTCACGTCGTCGCCGAGGGCGGTGACGCAAAGCACCCGGCCGCCGGCCGTGACCAGCTGCCCGTCCGCCTCGGCGGTACCGGCGTGGAACACCTTTACCCCGTCACCGAAGTCCCCGTCGGCGCCGCTGATCGCCGCGCCCTTGTCGTAGCTGCCCGGGTAGCCATCGGCGGCGAGCACCACGCCGAGGGCCGGCCGCGGGTCCCAGTCCGCGCTGGCGCCGGCCAGGTCGCCGTCGATGGCGCGCTCGCAGAGCTCCACCAGGTCCGAGCGCAGGCGCAGCAGGATGGGTTGCGTCTCCGGGTCGCCGAAGCGGCAGTTGAACTCGATGACCTTCGGGTCGCCGGCGGGCGTGATCATGAGGCCGGCGTAGAGAAAGCCCGTGTAGGGCCGGCCGTCCTCGGCCATGCCGCGCACCGTGGGCATGATGATCTCGTCCATGATGCGCTGGTGCAGGGCCTCGTCCACCACCGGTGCCGGCGAGTAGGCGCCCATGCCGCCGGTGTTCGGCCCCGTGTCGCCGTCGCCGATGCGCTTGTGGTCCTGGCTCGTGGCCATGGGCAGGGCACTGCGGCCATCGGCGAGGACGATGAAGCTCGCCTCCTCGCCCTCCAGGAACTCTTCGATCACCACCTGCGCGCCGGCGTCGCCGAAGCGGTTGCCCTCGAGCATGTCGCGCACCGCGGCCTCGGCCTCGTCGACCGTTTCCGCAACCACCACACCCTTGCCTGCGGCGAGGCCGTCGGCCTTGATGACGATCGGCGCGCCCTGCTCGTGCAGGTAGGCCAGCGCCGGTTCCAGCTCGCTGAAGGTGGCATAGGCCGCCGTGGGGATTTTGTGGCGGGCGAGGAAGTCCTTGCTGAAGGCCTTGGAACCCTCGAGCTGCGCCGCCGCCGCGCTCGGGCCGAAGCAGCGCAGGCCGCGGTCCTGGAATTCGTCGACGATGCCGGCGACCAGCGGCGCCTCGGGGCCGATGATGGTCAGTTCCACGCCGCCGAGGCCGGAGGCGAAGTCCGCCAGGCTGTAGAAGTCCGTGGGGTCCATGGCGAGGTTCTCGACGCCCGGCTCCCGGGCCGTACCCGCGTTGCCCGGGCAGACGTAGACGGTGTCGACCTGCGGCGATTGGGCCGCTTTCCAGGCGAGAGCGTGTTCACGCCCGCCGCTGCCGATGATGAGTACGTTCACAGCTGTTCTCCTCGGTCCCTGGGTTGAGTGGCCTCGCCGGGATCAATGACGGAAGTGGCGCATGCCGGTGAAGACCATGGCCATGCCGGCCTCGTCGGCCGCGGCGATGACCTCGTCGTCGCGGATGGAGCCGCCGGGCTGGATCACTGCGGCGATGCCCGCGGCCGCGGCGTTGTCGATGCCGTCGCGGAAGGGGAAGAAAGCATCGGAGGCCATCACCGAGCCGGTGACCGGCAGCCCCGCGTGCTCGGCCTTGATGACGGCGATGCGCGCGGAGTTGACCCGGCTCATCTGCCCGGCGCCGATGCCCACGGTCTGGCCGCCGGCGGCGTAGACAATGGCGTTGGACTTCACGAACTTGGCCACGCGCCAGGCAAACAGCAGGTCCTTCAGCTGCTCGTCGCTCGGCGCGGCCTTCGTCACCACCTTGATGTCGCCGGCGCCCACGGCGCCGAGGTCCCGGTCCTGCACCAGCAGGCCGCCGGTGACGCGCTTGTAGTCCATGGCCGGCACCGGCGCCTGCCACTCGCCGCAGGCCAGCAGGCGCACATTCTTCTTGCCGGCGACGGCCTCGGCGGCGGCCTCGCTCACTGCTGGCGCGACGATCACCTCGACGAACTGCCGCTCGACGATGGCCTTCGCCGTGGCCTCATCGAGCTCCCGGTTCAGGGCGATGATGCCGCCGAAGGCGGATTCCGGGTCCGTGGCGAAGGCGCGCTCGTAGGCGGCCAGCAGGTCGCCGGCCACGGCCACGCCGCAGGGGTTGGCGTGCTTGACGATCACGCAGGCGGGCTCACTGAAGCTCTTCACGCACTCCAGCGCCGCGTCGGTGTCTGCGACGTTGTTGTAGGAGAGCGCCTTGCCCTGCAGCTGCCGCGCGCTGGCGACGCCCGCCTCCGCCGGCCTGGCCTCGCGGTAGAAGGCGGCGCGCTGGTGCGGGTTCTCGCCGTAGCGCATCGTCTCCACCCGGGTGAAGTTGAGGTTCAGGGTGCGCGGGAAGCTCTCGCTGCCGCCGGGTACGCGCTGGCCGAAGTAGTTGGCGATGGCGCTGTCGTAGGCGGCGGTGTGCTCATAGGCGCGGATCGCGAGGTCGAAGCGGGTCTCGAGGCTGGTGGCGCCGTCGCTGGCCTGCATTTCTTCCAGCACGCGGCCGTAGTCGTCGGCGTTCACCACGATGGCCACGTCGCGGTGGTTCTTGGCGGCGGCGCGGACCATGGTCGGCCCGCCGATGTCAATGTTCTCCACGGCGTCCTCGAGGGTGCAGTCCGGCCGCGCGACGGTGGCCTCGAAGGGGTAGAGGTTGACCACCACCATGTCGATGGGGGCGATGCCGTGTTCCGCCATCACGTCGTCGTCGGTGCCGCGGCGGCCGAGGATGCCGCCGTGGATGACCGGGTGCAGGGTTTTCACGCGCCCGTCCATCATCTCCGGGAACCCCGTGTGGTCGGCGACTTCCGTGACCGGGAGCCCCTCGTCGGCGAGGAGCCGGAAGGTGCCGCCGGTGGAGAGAAGGGCGATGCCGAGCTCGGCGAGGCCGCGGGCGAAGTCGACGATGCCGGTCTTGTCGGAAACGCTGATGAGCGCCCGCCGGACGCGGACCGGATGGCTGTCTGTCATGGTGGTGTGCTTCCTCGTGTCAGGGTTCGCCGGAGAGCTTGTACAGGCGCAGCTTCTTGCGCAGCGTGCCGCGGTTGAGGCCCAAGAGGTGCGCGGCGCGGGTCTGGTTGTTGCGGGTATGGCGCATGACTTCCTCGAGCAGTGGCGCCTCCACCTGGGACAGCACCAGCTGGTAGAAGTCCGTCGGCATTTCGCCGTCGATCTCGGCGAGGTACTGCCGCACGGAACTGCGGACCGTGTCGTCGATGGGTGCGGGCGTGGGCGAGGGCGTAGAAGTGGCGGGCGCCTTGCCGGCGCTCTTGTCGCTGCGTTTCGTCATGCTGCCAGGTCCTGCATTGGCCGTTGGGCCGCGAGCTCCGCGAGCATGGCGAGCTGCTCCGCGGGTGCGTCGAGGCGATTGAACTGGCGCCGGGTGTCTGCGGACACGCCGGCTTCGGTGAGGTACCAGCCCACGTGCTTGCGCGCGATGCGGGGGCCGAGAAAGTCGCCGTAAAAGGCATGCAGTGCGGCCAGGTGCTCGCGGAGCACGGTGAACTGGGTGTCGCGGTCCGGGTCCGCCGGCACCGGGCGCCCGCCCAGGCGGGCGGCGACCTGGCCGCAGAGCCAGGGCCGGCCCTGGGCGGCGCGGCCGATCATGACGCCCGCGGCACCGGTGTGGGCGAGCACCGCCGCCGCCTTGGCCGGCGAGTCGATGTCGCCGTTGGCCCAGACGGGGATGTCGACGGCGGCGGCGATGGCGGCGATGGTGTCGTACTCGGCCTCGCCGCCGAAGGCGCAGGCGCGGCTGCGCCCGTGCACCGCGAGGGCGGCGATGCCGGCGTCCTCGGCGATGCGCGCGATGGTGACGCCGTTGCGCCGCTCGGGCGTGGGGCCGGTTCGGATCTTCAGGGTGACGGGTACATCCACAGCCGCGACCACGGCGTGGAGGATCGCCGCCACCAGCGCCTCGTCGGCGAGCAGCGCCGAACCGGCGGCCTTGCGGCAGACCTTCTTCGCCGGGCAGCCCATGTTGATGTCGATGACCTGGGCGCCGAGGGCGACGTTGTAGCGCGCCGCCTCGGCGAGCATGGCGGCGTCCCCGCCGACGATCTGCACGGCCCGCGGCTCGGCCTCGCCATCGTGGCGGCTGCGCAGGCGGCTCTTGCGCGAGTCGCGGAGGGAGGGGTCGGCGGTGACCATTTCGGCGACCGCGTAGCCGGCCCCGAAGCGGGTGCAGAGGCGACGGAAGGGCAGGTCCGTGACGCCGGCCATGGGGGCCAGGGCAACGCGGTTCGCCAGCGTGTAGTCGCCGATGCGGATCATGGGTCAGCCGTCTGCCGGGGGACGGGCGATGATACGCGAGCCCCGCAACTGGTTAAACCCTGACCGCTCAGAAAATCGCCAGGTGCGGCGGTCAGGCCCCGGGCAGTACCCCTCGCAGTACCACCCACCCCTCCTGCTCGCCGGCCACCGCCAGCGGCAGCGAGCCGGCATAGCCCTCGATGAGCGCGTCGGCCTGCGCGGCCAGCAGCCCCGACAGCAGCAGCACCCCGCCGGGGCGCAGGAAGCCGGTGATCACCGGCGCCAGCTCCAGAAGCGGCCCGGCGAGGATGTTGGCGACCACGAGGTCGCAGCGGCCCGCCCAGGGCACGGCGTCGTAGTCGCCGGGCAGGGCGATGGTGAGGTCGTCCAGCGGCACGGCGTTGCGGGTGGCGTTGTCGGCGGTGGCTGCGAGTGCCTGCGGGTCGTTGTCCACGCAGAGCACCGACCCGGCGCCCAGCTTCGCCGCGGCCACGGCGAGGATGCCCGAGCCGCAGCCGTAGTCCACCACCCGTGCGCCGGCGGCGACGGCCCCGGCCAGCTGGCCGAGGCAGAGAGCGGTGGTGGGGTGAGTGCCGGTACCGAAGGCGAGCCCCGGGTCCAGCAGCAGGTTGACCGCGCCCGGGTCCGGCGGCTCGAGCCAGCTCGGGCAGACCCAGAAGCGCGGGCCGAACTGCATGGGCCGGTAGTGCTGCATCCACTCCCGGGTCCAGTCCTTGTCCTCGAGGATCTCGACCCGCGGGGCGGCTTCCTGCGTGAGCGCCGGGTCCAGGCCGGCGAGTACCGTGTCCATGTCGGCATCGGCGGGGAACAGGCCGGTGAGGCGGGTCCGGCGCCAGAGCGGGGTCTCGCCCACGCCAGGCTCCAGCACCGGCTCGTCGGCCTTGTCCCCGAGCGTGTCCTCGAGGGTGACAGCCACCGCGCCGGCGGCGAGGAGGGCGTCCTCGAGGCGGTTGGCCGCGGCGGGCTCCGTGTCCAGCCGCAGCTGCAGCCAGCTCACGCCGCCGCCTGCGTTGCGGTCACTAGTGGTCCTCGAGCTTGCTTTCGAGGTAGTGGATGCTCACGCCGCCGGCCTGGAAGGCGGCGTCGCGCACCAGGTCCCGGTGCAGGGCCGTGTTGGTGCGGATGCCCTGGACGATGAGTTCGTCCAGCGCCTGGCGCATGCGGGCCATGGCGCTGTCGCGGGTCTCGCCGTAGCTGATGATCTTGGCGATGAGCGAATCGTAGAAGGGCGGTACCGTGTAGTTGTCATAGATGTGCGAATCCACCCGGATGCCCGGGCCGCCGGGCGGGTGATAGGTGCTGATGGTGCCCGGCGAGGGCATGAAGGTGTGCGGGTCCTCGGCGTTGATGCGGCACTCGATGGCGTGCCCGCGGAAGCGCACCTCGTCCTGGGTGACGGACAGCGGCAGGCCGCTGGCCACGCGCAGCTGCTCGTGCACGATGTCGATGCCGGTGATCATCTCCGTCACCGGGTGCTCGACCTGGATCCGCGTGTTCATCTCGATGAAATAGAAGCCGCCGTCCTCGTAGAGGAACTCGAAGGTGCCGGCACCGATGTAGCCGATGTCGATGCAGGCCTTCACGCAGGCCTCGGCCACCTGTTCGCGCAGGTGCGCGTCGATGTCCGGCGCCGGGGCCTCCTCGATCACCTTCTGGTGCCGCCGCTGCAGGGAGCAGTCGCGGTCCCCCAGGTGGATGGCGTTGCCCTGGCCGTCGGCGATCACCTGGATCTCGACGTGGCGGGGCTTCTGCAGGAACTTCTCGAGGTAGACCACCTCGGAGCCGAAGGCCGCCCCGGCCTCGGACTTGGTCACCTGCACCGAGTTCAGGAGCGCCGCCTCGTTGTGGACCACACGCATGCCGCGGCCGCCGCCGCCGGCGGCGGCCTTGATGATCACCGGGAAGCCGACCCTGCGCGCGATGGCGACGATCTCGTCCTGGTCGTCCGGCAGCGGGCCGTCGGAGCCCGGCACGGTGGGCACGCCGGCGGCCTTCATGGCGGCGATGGCCGAGACCTTGTCGCCCATGAGGCGGATCGTGTCCGCCTTCGGACCGATGAAGGTAAAGCCGCTTTTCTCCACCTGCTCGGCGAAGTCGGCGTTCTCTGCCAGGAAGCCGTAGCCGGGGTGAATGCCATCGGCGTTGCTGACTTCCGCGGCGCTGATGATCGCCGGCACGTTCAGGTAACTCTGGGAGGAGCCGGCGGGGCCGATGCAGATGGCCTCGTCGGCGAGGCGCACGTGCATGAGCTCCGTGTCGGCGCTCGAGTGCACGGCCACCGTGGGAATGTCGAGCTCTTTGCACGCGCGCAGGATGCGCAGGGCGATCTCGCCGCGGTTGGCGATGAGCACCTTCTCCAGCATGGGCATGGGATTACCTCGTGGCCGTTCGGTCAGACTTTGTTCAGACAATGGAGACGAGCGGCTGGTCAAACTCCACCGGCTCGCCGTTGTCGACGAGGATCGCGGCGACCGTGCCCGACTTGTCCGCCTCGATCTGGTTCATCATCTTCATGGCCTCGACGATACAGAGCACGTCGCCTTCCTTCACCGTCTTGCCCACCTCGATGAACGGGGAGGAGGAAGGCGAGGGCGCCCGGTAGAAGGTGCCGACCATGGGCGAGCGCACCAGGTGGCCTTTCTCCTCCGGCGCCTCGGCGGGCTCCGGGGCGGCCGCGGCGGCCGGCTGCTGCGGCGCGGCCGCGGGAGCGGGCTGGGCCGGCGGCGGGGGCGGGGGCGCGTAGCTGGCGGGGGCGTACTGCATGTTGGACCCGTTGCGGCTGATGCGCACCGATTCCTCCCCTTCCTGGATCTCGATCTCGTCGATGTTCGACTCCTCCAGGAGCTCGATCAGCTTCTTGACCTTGCGAATGTCCATAGCGGCGTTCCTTGCAATCAGTAATCAGTTGTCCAGCTGGCGCAGCGCTGCCTGCAGCGCCAGCTCATAGCCCTGGGCGCCGAGCCCGCAGATGACCCCGCGCGCGAGGTCCGAGAAATAGCTGTGCTGGCGGAAGGGCTCGCGCGCGTGCACGTTCGACAGGTGGACCTCGATGAAGGGGATGGCCACCGCCGCCAGGGCATCGCGCAGGGCGATGCTCGTGTGCGTGAACGCGGCCGGGTTGATGAGGATGAAATCCACCCCCTCGCGGCGGGCATCGTGCACCCGCTCCACCAGTTCCGACTCGGCATTGCTCTGCAGCGACAGCAGGTGGTGCCCCGCATCGCGGGCGACGGCGGCGAGGTGCGTGTCGATGTCGTCGAGGGTCTCGCGCCCATAGACGGCCGGCTCCCGCTCACCGAGGAGGTTCAGGTTGGGACCGTGCAGGACGAGGATGCTGGCCATGGCGCGCGCAAGCCCGGGTTGCTCCAGAAGAGTGCACAGTGTGGATCAGGATGGGGGCGCTGTCCACCGCAACCCGGTTGTTTTAGCGATTTTTCCCGAATTTAGCCGCAGTATCGCGGCAATATATGAGGTGAACACATTGGCCAGGGTCGTCCCCTCAGGTGGATGACAGGCCCGCCAGCGCCTCCAGTACCACCCCCTTGCGCAACAGCTGCGGCAGCACGGCGGGCGCGGCGCCGGGGCGGCCGGGGTAGAGCAGGTAGAGCGGAATGCCCGAGCGGCCCTGGCGGGCGAGGAAGTCGGCGATCGCCGGGTCCCGGTTGGTCCAGTCCGCCACCAGGTAGCGCACGCCGCGCTCGGCGAAGGCGGCCCGGATAGTGTCTGTCTCCAGCACCGTGCGCTCGTTGGCGAGGCAGGTGATGCACCAGTCCGCCGTGAAGTCCACGAATACCGGTGTGCCGGCCGCCTGGGCTTCGCGCACCGCGGCCTCGGACCAGGGGGCGTGGCCCTCGGCCGCGCCCCCGGCGGCCGGCGCCTCGCCGCGGTAGCTGCCTGCCAGTATGGCGGCTGCCAGCGTGAGCAGGGCCGCGCCCCGGCGCCAGCCGCCGGTGCTCCACAGCCAGAGCGCGAGGGCGAGCAGCAGCGCCCCGCCCAGGGCGGCCGCCATCGTATCGACCCCGGCCTGCCGGCCCGCCACCCAGAACAGCCACAGGGCCGTGGCATAGAGCGGGAAGGCGAGCAGCTGCTGCAGCCGCTGCATCCAGGCGCCGGGCCGCGGCAGCAGGCGCCGGGCGATTGCGCTGTGGCCCAGCAGCACCATGGGGGCTGCCATGCCCGCCCCGAGCGCGGCGAACACCGCGAGGCCCACGGCGGCCGGCTGGGTGAGGGCGAAACCGAGGGCCGTGCCCATGAAGGGTGCGGTGCAGGGGCTGGCCACCACCACGGCGAGGGCGCCGGTGAAGAAGGCCCCGCGGTCGCCGCCGTCACTGGCCAGGCTGTTGCCCAGGTTCATGAAGCGCCCGCCGAAGTGCACCAGGCCCGAGAGCGACAGGCCCATGGCCACGAACAGGTAGGCCAGGCCGATGACGAAGCCCGGCGACTGCAGCTGGAAGCCCCAGCCCACGGCCATCCCGGCGCCGCGCAGCGCGATGAGCGCGCCGGCCACCACCAGGAAGCTCACGACGACGCCGGCGCCGTACAGCCAGGCGTGGCGGTGCCGCTCGGCGGGCTCGGCGGCGGCGAAGCCCAGGGCCTTGAGGGAGAGCACCGGGAACACGCAGGGCATGAGGTTGAGGATCAGCCCGCCCAGGGCCGCGAACAGCAGCATGGTCAGGAGGCCGCCCGCACCGCCGGCGGCGGCCCCGGCGGGCGGTGTGACGGGTGCGGTCTGCCCGGGGCGCGGCAGGGCCACTTCACTCACTGCTCCCGTCGCCGTATCGATGCGGAAGGCCTGGTCCCGCGGCGGGTAGCAGAGGCCCGCGTCGGCGCAGCCCTGGGAGCGCACCTGCAGCGTGGCCGTGCCCTCGAGCGGGCGCACCGGCGACAGCGTGATGTCGGCGTTGTCGTAGTAGACCGCCACCTCGCCGAAGAACTCGTCCGTGCGCTCGAGCGCCGGTGGCAGCGCGGCCTCCACCGGCACCTCGCCCCGCGCATCGCTGAGGTCGAAGGCGAACTGGTGCCGGTAGAGGTAGTACGCGGGGGCGATCTGCCAGTACAGGCGCAGCCTGCCGTCGTCCTCAAGCTCCAGCGCCGGCACGTAGGCTTCCTCTACCGGCAGGAAGCCCTGCTCCAGGCTCGCAAAGGGCGAGCCCGCCTGCGGTGCGCCGCCCGTGAGCGGCCCCGGGGCCTGGCCCAGGGCCTGGATAGCCGTCGCGAAAAAGAGCAGCAGGGCGATGAGGGGTGCGCGCATGAAGCGGAAGCCCGGGAGCCAGGAAGGGAGCGCATTGTAGCAGCGCGCAAGCGGGCCCCCAACGCGCCCCGAAGGCCCCGGGATGCTATGATCGGAGCACGGGCGCGGCGTGCGCCCGCCAACGGACTTTTGAGGTTTTCCCCGTGTTTCGACCCCTGGCCTTTCTCACCCTCGGTGCGGCCCTCGCCGCCCCCGCCGTCGCCGACCCCCTCACCCTGGAGGGCGCCTGGGTGCGGGCGCTGCCGCCGACCCAGTCGATGACCGCCGGCTACCTCACCGTGACCAACAACGGCAACGAACCTGCACGCATCGTCGGTGCCGCCGCTAGCGGTGCCGGCCGCACGGAGCTGCACGAGAGCCGATCTGAAAACGGGGCGATGCGCATGGTGCCCGTGGCGACCCTGATTCTCGCCCCCGGCGAGAGCGAAAGCTTTGAACCCGGCGGCCTCCACCTGATGCTGAAGGACCTCGAACGCATGCCCGCCCCCGGCGACAGCGTGCGCCTCTGCCTTATCACCGACGAGGGCGAACCCAGCTGCACCGACGCCGCCGTGCGCCGCGACGCACCGGGCAGCGGCCACCACCACGAGCACTGATCATGGCTGACGAAGACACCATCGACGTAACGCCGAGCAAGCCCGGCCTCGGCCAGCGGCTGCGCAACTTCACCGACGACTACCTGCCCCGGGGCAACTGGCTCCGCTTCGCGGGTATCCTGTTCGCCATCTACGCGGTGATCGTCCTCATCCTCGGCTTCGTCTGGAGCGTGGCGCCGGCGGAGTTCGACGTGAAAGCGAAAACCGCGGAGCTGGTGCCCGCCGGGCGAAGCGACGTGACCGGCGCCGTCACCACCGCAACGCTGATCGGCGTGGTCGACACGCTGCTCGAGAAGCGCGGCGGCTTCCTCTACAACGACCGTCTGCCCCCGGGCCTCTACCTCGACAACATGCCGCACTGGGAGTACGGCGTGCTGCTCCAGAGCCGGGATCTGGGCCGTGCGATGCGCGAGGTGCTGTCGCGCTCGCAGTCCCAATCCCGGGAAGACCCTGACCTTGCTATCGCGGAGCCGCGCCTGAACTTCCAGACCGACAGCTGGCTGCTGCCGCCCTCCGAATCTGAGTACCGCAAGGGCCTCAAGCACTTCCAGAAATACCTGGACCGGCTGGTGGACCCGGAGAGCACCGACGCCCAGTTCTACGCCCGCGCCGACAACCTCCGCGAGTGGCTCTCCATGATCAACGCGCGCCTCGGCAGCCTGTCGCAGCGGCTGGTAGCCAGTGTGGGTCAGCGCCGCCTGAACACGGACCTCGCCGGCGACGCCAGCGCTACCCAGGCCACCAGCGCACCGAGCGAGATGGAGGTGCGCACCCCCTGGACGGAGATCGACGACGTCTTCTACGAGGCCCGCGGCAGCGCCTGGGCGCTCATGCACTTCCTGCGCGCGGCGGAAATCGATTTCGCCGAAGTGCTGGAAAAGAAGAACGCCCGGGTCAGCCTGCAGCAGATCATCCGCGAACTCGAAGGCACCCAGGCCATGGTCTGGAGCCCGTTCATCCTCAACGGCACGGGCTTCGGCCTCCTCGCCAACCACTCGCTGGTGATGGCCTCCTACCTCGCCCGCGCCAACGCGGCGATCATCGACCTGCGCGACCTGCTCGCCCAGGGCTGAGGCGCCCCCGGCTGCCGCGCCCCGGGCCGGCGCCCGCAGGACCCGCGCGGCTAGCGCTTGTAGCGCAGCCGCGTGCCCGTATCGAGGGACAGACGGATCTCCTCCGCCGAGAGCTCCTCCGGGAAGTACGTCCCCGAGAGCTTCGCATCCAGCAGGCTCGCCCCCTCGAGGTTGGTGCTGCGGAAGTCGATGCCCGACAGGTCCGCGTTGCGGAAGTAGGAATCCGAGAAATCCAGCCCCGCGGCGTTCATGTTGCGCAGGTCGCGCCCGCGGTAGTCACCGCTCTTCAGCTGGCTCGTATCCAGCTTGTCGCGCTGCTCGTTGAAGCCCTTGATGTCCTCCTGGCGCAGGAGCTGGTAGAGAGGGTCGGATTTGATGACGGGTTTGGTCATGGGTGCTTCCAATGCTGGGTCGATAGCCATTCGGGTGTTAGCTTACGGCAGTGGCAGGGGGAAACCTAGGCATAGGTCTCGGGGAACCCGCCGGCACGGTCAATGCACTCAAACCTTCCGCCCCATGGGAGCCGACATGGCGTCAGAATCGGATAAGAAACGCGACTCCCGCTACCTGGGTGCCGGCCTTGCGATCGGCATCGGCGTCGGCCTCGCCCTGGGGTCGGCAATGGACAACGTGGGCGCGGGCCTGGCCATTGGCATCGCCGTGGGGATCGCGCTGGGCAGTGGGATGCAGCGCAGGAAAGGTTCAGCTAGCGAAACGGATAGCTAGCGACTTGTGCGGTGATCGCTGCCGCTAACTCCAACCCGGTCCGGGCGCGCGCAGGTCAGCATCCGACAGGTCGGCGCCGCGAAAGTAGGCATCCGCGAAATCCAGCCCTGCAGCATTTATGTCGCGCAGGTGTCGACTGCGGTAGTCACCGCCTTTCAGCTGGCTCCTATCCAGCCCGCCACGCTGCTCGTTGAAGCCCTTGATGTCCCCCTGGCGGAGGAGTTGGTAGAGGGTGGCCGGGTTTGATGACGGGAATGGTCATGGGATGTTTCCGGGGTTTACTTGCTGGGTACGTGCCATTGCTTAGGGGAGCGGCTGCGGGAAGCCTGGGCGCGTGGGGCTGAGGCCCTTTTTCACTGGCAGGATGTCAATCAGCCGTAAGAGATGGCCGCAAGCTTTTGAATTGATTGTGATGTACCGATCACCTCCTGAATGAAACCTGGGTGATGGATAGACCGGACAGGCAGCGGTGAACAGCCGGTGCTATCTTTGGCCTTGTGCTAAGGCATTGATTTTATTGGGCGAGACGGCATGCGGGGTTTGGTGTGACGGAAGCTAACAGGCGTGGTGATAGGCGGACCGGTCCGGTTACTTAGCTGTTATGTGCTCAGGAGCAGCTAGTGACAGTTAACTGGCAAAACCTAGCTGTGGCTTCCTCGTGTCTGCTGGAAAATGAACGACTTTGTGGCCGGAAAACATTCATTGACGAGGCCAGTCTAGTGCGTGTCGGTGCTCAGTTTATTCAAGCAAGCACTCAGTTTGTGCTCGATCCAGAGCATAATCACCCTGACTTACCTGGCAATCAAAGGTTCGATCTCCTCGGCCGGAGTGAGCGGGCAAAACCCGCCCGATTCCTTGCGGAAGCAAAATGGATACGCTCGGGTGGTGGAGTAAGAAATTGGCCTGCAGAATTAACAAAGGATATTTTCCGACTTGAATCTGTAATAACAGATGTTGAATCCGCAACAGAACGCGCGCTAATTGTTGGAGGGATTCGCCGGTCTCTTGAGGCAAAATTCCTGAATGTCACAGTTCGTGCCGGGGGAGGCATGGCTAGAGTTCCAGTCTTACCTCATATCCTCCAGCCGCGCGTCTCTGGAAACAGTTATCCGTACAACCAGGTAAGAGTGCCAATTCGTGAATGTACAGCCGGAATGAAGCAGTTTTGGTTTCAACGTGCGCAGGATTGGGGAGGCGATTTACCAATCAGTTACCAGTGCTCACTTGCAGGTCGGCATCGTGCGAGCCGGAGCCAAGATAGTGTAGAGGTCTGGGTCTGGTTAATCCGACGTAGCCGGAATAGAGGAGCATTTGATGCGGTGGAAAAATTTGGCTGCACATAACAAACCGCTCAAGCCGTTTCGGCTTCGCCTCCACCGGGACGCGCCAAGGCGCGCCGCTTAGCTAAGACGTTAGCTTGAAAAGATGTGACCAACTCTTGAATCGAATAACGACGTTATGAAAGTCACAAGCATCGCAATCAGAAATTTCCGGCGCTTAGAGCACGTTGCTATCGGACTTGAAGAAGATGAAACTGTTTTTGTCGGTCCGAATAACAGCGGAAAAACATCGGTGGCAGCCGCATTCCGCTGTTTTCTAGGAGGAAAAGACTTCAAGTTGGCTGACCTTTCGGTTTCCAAAGTTACTGCTATTAACGCGTTTGGTGAGGGCGGCGACGCGGAAAGCCTACCAACAATCGAGCTGGACCTTTGGTTTTCGATTGATCCTAATCATATCTCGTTTGGGCGAGCATTTACTCTGCTACCAGAGCTGTCGGATGAACTCGATAAGGTTGGCATCCGGCTGAAGTACCAACCACGTGACCCCGGAAAAATGCGCGCGGAGTATTCCGCAGCATATCCAACATCAGAAGTCGATGGAAAAAGAACTCGGACTCTTTCCCAGTTTCTGGACATTGATACAAATCTGAGAAAGCACTACGAAATCGCATACTATTCGCTTGATGATCGTGACCTAGAACCCGTAGAGACCCTGCTAGATAGCAAAGATGGAAAATCTATGCTCAGAGGCTTACTGAGGGTTGATTTCGTCGATGCTCAACGGAGTGTAAATGATGATGAGGCGAGCAGAAGTAGCCGCTTATCAACTGCATTCTCTGCCTTCTACAAAAAGAATCTGGAGCAGCTTGAAGCCAAGCAGACAGCCTTCCAGGTGATCGATGAGAATAACCAAAAACTCACCGACCATTATGAAACGCACTTTAGTGGCCTGATGGAAGTTATCAAGGGACTTGGTGTGCCCTCCATAAATGACCGGATTCTCAAAATTGTTTCTTCACTGAGCCCTGAAGAGGCGCTTCAGGGCAATACTGACCTGATATATATAGATGAAGCCCGTCAGCATGAATTGCCGGAATCCTATAATGGATTGGGCTTCAAGAACCTTATATACATGGCGATCCAGATTAGCCATTTCCATTTGCAGTGGATGCGAACCGAACAGAATCGCCAGCTCTGTCAGTTAATCTGCATTGAAGAGCCAGAAGTTCATCTGCACGCACAGGTTCAGCAGACGTTCATCGAGAATATCTGGAAAATTATATCTAACGCTGCATGTACTGAAGAGAAACCCGAGCTCGTGCCCCAGTTCGCAGTGTCTACGCATTCCTCCCATATCTTGGACGCAGTGGATTTTGAGAAGGTTCGCTACTTTGAACGTTGCGAACTTGAGGGTGAAGACCGTCAGGCCGTGAGGACATTTAATGCATCCAGAGTGCATAGTCTTCGCAGTTTTGATCCGGGGCCGGTACAGGCTATGGGAAGACAAATCAATTCCGAGGAAGCTAAGCGGTTCCTTCTTCGCTACCTGAAGTTGTCACACTGCGATTTATTTTTTGCGGATGCCGCAATCTTGGTGGAGGGAACCGTAGAAAAGCTACTGCTCGCCAAAATGGTTGAGAAAACAGCGCCTGCGCTACGTACCAAGTACCTTTCTATCCTAGAGGTTGGCGGGGCATATGCGCACCGCTTTGAAAGTCTCCTCAGTTTCCTCAATATCCCGCATCTAGTTATCACCGACCTGGATTCCGTCGCCCCTGAAGGAAGGCATCCAGCGCGTCGAGGCGATCATCCTGGTGCTCTGACCTCCAATGCCTCTTTGAAAAAGTACTTCGACATCGACACGGTGCAGGAGCTACTAGTCCTTACTGAAAAGCAGAAACAGTGCGAGATGAAAGACCGGTGTGTAGCGTTTCAGGTAGGAATCAACGTCGAGGAAAATGGGCAGACACTCACAATGATACCCAGAACAATAGAAGAAGCGTTTGCCTACGATAACTTTGCCTTGCTGCGTGGCGGGGCATTGGGCATTGGGGTAGATGTGCCAAATGACTTGGACGAAGCTTATCAGGCCATCTTCGAGAGAGTGAAGTCACCAAGCTTTAAGAAAACCGATTTTGCACTGGATGTGTTGGCTTCGGAGGTGAATTGGCAAACACCTGGATATATTGAAGAGGGGCTGCATTGGCTTGAGCAGCGCCTGGCCAAAGTCGAGCAAGAGCAGTCTTTAACGGATGATTGATATGTCGGAACGGATTCAGACTGAAGCAGATGAGAAAGTGGCAGAATGTCTTAATGATCAGCGAAGCTTCGCTATAATCGCCGGGGCGGGTTCTGGGAAGACTTCGTCGCTCATTGATGCGCTTAATTTAGTTCGTGCCAACTACGGCGTTGAACTTCAAGCAAATGGCCAGCGGGTCGCTTGCATTACATACACCAAGCGTGCCGTGGAAGTTATTTCAACTCGTTTAGGCTTTGACGATCTCTTTGTTGTCTCAACACTTCATAGCTTTTTGTGGGGCGAGATCAAAACATTTACCAAGGATATCCGAAATGCGTTACGCGAATCACGCATACCACAGCTCATCGCCAAGGCAGCTGAGAAGGATAATGGCGGCAAAAGTAAGACAGCGCTTAAAGCGAGGGAAAAAGCTGCAAGGCTCGCTGAGGACCTGCGAAAACTGGACGAGGTGACTTCGTTCCAATACGACGATGCTGTTTATAGTAACTACAAAGAAGGAAAGTTGAGTCATGACGATGTCATCGAGATTGCTGGCTATTTACTGAAGGACAAAGCAGTTTTTCGTAAGGCATTCGGATACCGGTATCCATTCATTTTTGTCGATGAAGCCCAAGACACCTTCCCTGTTATTGTTGACGCCCTCAATGAACTCGCTGGAGACGATGGGCTTCCAGTGGTGGGGTACTTTGGAGATCCGTGGCAGCAAATCTACGATCAACGCGCAGGAGATTTTCAGCCACCTGAAGGCGGAGAGGTTATAAAGAAAGCTGAGAATTTTCGCTGTTCGGAAAGCGTAATTTCTTTTCTGAATGCGTTCCGCAAAGACGTGCAGCAGTACCCCGCTGGGAAGAACAAGGAAAGACAGGGAAGTGTAGAAATTACGCTAATTGAAGCTGAAGATCCTGAAATTACGGGAAGAGTAAAGCGATACTCGGAGGAACAAATCGACCGTGCGCTGCTACGTATGGACCATGCGCTCGAAGCGTGGGGCTGGGTTGGACGAAACGACGTTATTAGGCTTTTTTTAGCGAGACAAATGATTGCTCGACGTTTGGGATTCGTACGACTACATAAGTTGTTTACGGGGCCATATGCATCAACAAGTGCGCAAGACGACTATGAGTCGGGAGAACACTTTCTACTTAAGCCAATAGTGACTGCGGTTTGGCCTCTTATCGAAGCTCACCGGAATGGAGATCATCGTCAGGTTGTTGATCTGTTAAGGACTATTGGTCCGGCATTTGATGTTCGGGGAAAGAACCAATATCGGTCGTTGAAAGAAATGGTGGAATTATCTAAACAGGTGGTGGAGGGACTCGATGAGATATGGGCTAATCATAAAGTGAAAGATGTATACGAGTATTGTCAGCAACATGAGCTTATCAGGGTCTCAGAGCGCTTAAGCGAAAACTTAGCCAGAGATCCGAGAGATGAAGAATATAATGAAGAGGCTTTTGGTCTTGATAAGGGTGATTGGCTGTGCGACGAATTTTTCGCAATGCAAACAACAGAACTTGTAGCGTATTGCGATTTCATCCAAGAAAACACTGCATACAGTACACAGCATGGCGTAAAGGGCGAGGAATACTCTGATGTGCTGGTCGTATTTGATGACATAGAAGCTGCTTGGAACAATTACAGCTTCTCGAAGCTGCTAACCCCTGGTGCATCGGGTGAACCAACAGAGGGACAATACCGGAGAAGCCAAAAGCTAGCCTATGTTTGCTTCTCTAGGGCTGAAGAAAACCTCAGGATTCTGTTCTATACCAACAACGTTCTTGCTGCAAAGCAGGAGCTTATTCAACAGAAACTGTTTTCAGAAGCGGATATCGGTGTCATTGCTTAGGTGGCAAATATATGCACAAGCTAACAAGCAAAAGCAGTCGGACGCATAAATGCGCCGCTGTTTTGAGCGTTAAGGCTATAGGTGGTGTTCGGTGCTATTTGAAACCTACGGACCGTATCGGTTAGGGCGGAACGCCAACGGGCTTCTTGCTGCAACCGCGTCGGATCGACGCAAGTTCTGGCATTCAGTCGAGGAGGAAGTCCCGGGCCTCTCTTACGCTTGCGGCTGCTACATCTTCTCCATCAGGGCTTCCCGCGGAGCCAAGCCGTGGTATGTGGGCAAGGCCGAGAAGTCTTCCTTCCGCCAGGAATGCCTGACCGCTCACAAGATCAATCATTTCAATCAGGCAATCGCCGGGCGGCGGGGTTACCCCGAGCTGACGCTGCTGGCCCAGATTACGCCGCGCGACAAGTTCAGGAAGCCCACGAACGCCAGGCGGGCATCGATTCGTGAGTTGGAAACCATGTTGATCGGGATGGGTATCTCGAGGAACCGGGACTTGCTGAATATCCAGAAGACGAGAATGCTGAGGGAGCTTTCGGTGCGCGGGGTCCTGAACACGGACCGGCTGGCAACAAGCGGGCCGGCCAAGGCTTTGAGAGATCTCCTTGGCCAGTGAGCCTGAAAGAGCCGCGCAAGGTATGCCAGCCTGTTCGAACTGCAGTGTGCGAGACAGGGCTGGCTGGTTTTCCCCCGCGTTGACCGAGGTTCAAGTGACTGCCACAGGAGATTTGAGGCGTGAGCGAAGAAGCTATCGACTGGACCGACTTCCAAAAGGTCGAGTTACGGGTGGGCACCATCATCGAGGTCCAGGACTTCCCCGAAGCCCGAAAGCCCGCCTACAAGCTGCGCATCGACTTCGGCGACGAATTCGGCATCAAGCATTCCAGCGCCCAGATCACGGACCTCTACGCGAAGGAAGACCTGCTCGGCAAGCAGGTGCTCGCCGTCGTCAACTTCCCGCCCAAGCAGATCGGCCCCTTTATGTCCGAGTGCCTGGTAACGGGCGTCCACCGGGAGGATGGTACCGTGGTGCTGGTCAGCCCTGAAATGGCCGTCCCTAACGGTACCCGCCTAGCCTAACAATACGCGGTTGGCGCGGCGGGTGACCTTGCGCTCTTCGTGCCGGCTGATTACCTCCGGGGTAAGGCTTTTCGGGCTGTCTGTGAGTCCGTTGACGCTGGCCAGCTCCTCGACGGCGCGTGATCATACCGAAGCGCCCTAAGCGGGCTGCCCCGGCAGCACTTACAATGCGTCCTTTGTCGCTGCCGGCGCTATAACATCCTGATGCTAACCGCGTTGCTGTTTATTACCCGAAAACGTTCCCGCGGGAACGTCTCTCCCCCGGCGTGACCCGGCAGCTCACCGGTTGCCTGCTGTCCCGCCAGTGGCGGGACGTCGCCGGCGGGGTGGCCATCGACTTCTGGTTCGCCACGGAAGAGGGGCCACTCTGCGCCCACATCACCGGCGAGCAGAGCGTCTTCTTTCTCCCGGCGGCACAGTGGCCTGAGGCAGAGCGGGTGCTGGCCGGTGAGCGAGGGTTCACTTCCGGCGAGCCCGAGCTGCGCGATTTCTCGCGCCGCCCGGTACGCGCCCTCTACTTTCCCGGCCACCGCCAGGCCCGGGAGGCATCGCGCCGCCTCCTCGATGCGGGGCTGGAGCCGCTGGAGGCGGACCTCAACCCGGCGGACCGCTACCTGATGGAGCGCTTCATCACCGGGGCGGCCACGCTCGAAGGCAGGGTCGAGCGCTCGGGGGGCCACCTCGTCATGCGCTCGCCCCGCCTGCGCCCGGCGGACTACCGGCCCGAACTGCGGATCGCGTCCATTGATATCGAGACGGCCATGGAGGGGCTGGAGCTCTACTCCATCGCCGTGCACGGCACCGGGCCGGGCGGGGTGGAGGAGCGGCGGGTATTCCTGCGCGGGCCGGGGACGGGGCAGGCCGTGGTGCAGGCGTTCCCCTCGGATCGCGAGGTGTTGCTGGCCTTCCTCGACTGGCTCGCCGTCTTCGACCCGGACGTGATCACCGGCTGGAACGTCATCAACTTCGACCTGCGCTTCCTGCAGCGCCTGGCGGACCGGCTGGGCGTATCGCTACGGCTCGGCCGTGACGGCCGGCCGCCGCACTGGCGGCCGCTGGATGACGACGGCGAGCGCCATGCGCTGCAGGTGACCGGGCGCCTGGTGATCGACGGGCCCGAGTGGCTGCGGGCCGCGTTCTACCGCTTCGAGAGCTTTGCGCTCGATAACGTGGCTAAGGAACTGCTCGGCGAGGGCAAGCTGCTGCACGGGCCCGAGCGCGGCGAGGAGATCGGCCGGCTGTTCCGGGAGGACCGGGCGCGGCTGGTGGACTACAACCTGCGCGACTGCGAGCTGGTGAGCTGGATCCTGGAGAAGACCGGGCTCATCCCGTTCTGCCTGGCGCGCAGCAACCTGACCGGGCTGGCGGCGGACCGCTCCGGCGGCTCGGTGGCGGCCTTCGACTTTCTCTACCTGCCGCGGCTGCACCGCCGCGGCTTCGTGGCGCCGGTGGCCGCGAGCACGGCGCCGGATGCGCCCGGGGGCTTCGTGCTCGATTCGCGCCCCGGGCTCTACCGCCACGTGCTGGTGCTGGACTTCAAGAGCCTGTACCCGAGCATCATCCGCACCTTCGCCATCGACCCGCTCGGCCTGGTGCTGGCGGCTGACTCCACGCTGCCGGCCGCCGACTCCGTGCCCGGCTTCCGCGGTGTGCGCTTCGCCCGCGAGGGCCATATCCTGCCGGACCTCATCGAGCGGCTCTGGGCCCAGCGCGACGCGGCCAAGCAGGCCGCGGATGCGCCGCTGTCCCAGGCGATCAAGATCATCATGAACGCCTTCTACGGCGTGCTCGGCTCCCCGGGCTGCCGCTTTTTCGATCCGCGCCTCGCCGCCTCCATCACCCTGCGCGGCCACGAGATCCTGCAGCGCACGAAGGACCGCATCGAGGCCGCGGGCCACACGGTGATCTACGGCGACACGGACTCGGTGTTCGTCTGGATCGAGGAGGCGGAAGACGATGCGGCCGCCGAAGCGGCCGGGCGCGAGCTGGAGGCCACATTGAACGCCTGGTGGCGGCAGACGCTGCAGGCGGAGTTCGCCGTGGAGTCCCGGCTGGAGCTGGAGTTCGAAACGCATTACCGGCACTTCCTCATGCCCACGGTGCGCGGCTCGGAGAAGGGCAGCAAGAAGCGCTACGCGGGGCTGGTGGCGGATGGCGAAGGCGGTGACCGGCTGGTATTCAAGGGCCTGGAGAACGTGCGCTCGGACTGGACGCGCCTGGCCCGGCAGGTGCAGGAGGAACTGTACGGCCGCATTTTCCGCGACGAGCCCTGGGAGGACTGGCTGCGCGCCGAGGTGGCGGCGGTGCGCGCCGGCGAGCGCGACGACGAACTCGTCTACCGCAAGCGCCTGCGCCGCCGCCTGGACGACTACCAGCGCAACGTGCCGCCGCACGTGCAGGCCGCGCGTCTCGCCGTGGAGCGGGGCCTGCGCAAGCCGCACCGGGGCGGCGCCGTGCGCTACGTGATCACCACCGCGGGCGCCGAGCCGGCGGACGATCCGCGCGCCCCGCTGGATTACCAGCACTACATCGACCGGCAGCTGGCACCGGTGGCCGACGGCATGCTGCACGCCCTCGGCACCTCCTTCGCCGAGGTGGTGGACGCGCAGTACGCGCTCTT
Organism: Pseudohaliea sp.; assembly: GCF_054552115.1. Lineage (NCBI taxonomy): Bacteria > Pseudomonadati > Pseudomonadota > Gammaproteobacteria > Cellvibrionales > Halieaceae > Pseudohaliea > Pseudohaliea sp. The sequence continues at coordinate 73,568 of NZ_JBTOLW010000017.1, forward strand.
CTAGTCGCCGAAGAACTCTTCGCGCAGCGCCGTGTATTCGTGCGATGCCAGCCGCGGGCCGTACTGCGAGACCACCTTGCCGGCGGCGAGGCTGGCGAAGCGGCCGGCGGTGGGGAAGTCCTCGCCGCGAGTGATGGCGTAGAGGAAGGCCCCGGCGAACATGTCCCCGGCGCCGTTGGTGTCCACCGCGTGCACCTTGTGCACGGGAATCTCGTGCGCATCCTGCCCGTCGTGGCAGAGCGCGCCATCGCCGCCGCGGGTGATGACGAACTGCTTCGCCGTCGCCTTCATGCGTTCCACGGCCACGGCCAGGTCGTCCGCGCCGGTCCAGTTGAGCGCCTCGTCGCCGTTGGCGAACACCAGGTCCACGCCGTCGCCGACCATCTCGGCCAGCCCGTCGCGGAAGTGCTCGACGATACCCGGGTCCGCGAAGCTGATGGCCACCTTCACGCCCGCCGCCTCGGCCAGCTGCCGCGCGCGGATGGCGGCGGCCCGGCCGGTGGGGGAGGTGACGAGGTAGCCCTCGATGTACAGGTACTCGGAGGCGGCCAGCGCCTCCGGGTCCAGCTCGTCGACGGAGAGCGTCTCGGAAACGCCGAGGAACGTGTTCATGCTGCGCTCGGCATCCGGGGTGATCAGCACGAGGCACTTGCCGGTGGTGCCGCCGCAGCGCTGGCCCTTGAGCGGGTGCTCGACGCCCGCGGCCTCGAGGTCCGCCAGGTAGAGGTCGCCGTCGGCGTCGCCGGAGACTTTACAGGTCATGAAGGTCGGCCCGCCGAACTGCGCCGTGGCGATCATGCTGTTGCCGGCGCTGCCGCCGCTGGCGTGGTTGGCCTTGATCAGGTGCCCGCGCAGCCCGTCGAGCAGCTCGCCCTGGCGCGCCTCGTCCACCAGGGTCATGAGTCCTTTTTCCACGCCGAGCTTTCCGAGCTCGTCGTCGGTGACCTTGATTTCCGTATCGAGGAGCGCAGCCCCCATGCCGTAGACCCGGTATTTCTTCATCGTCGATCCGTGTTCCTGCCGCAAAGCTCGCCATTATCCTGATCCGGTTGTTTCGGTGCCACTACCGGGGCCACTAGTCATGGCCAGCTGCCAGTAGTACCGGCCCGGCCGGTGGGCTAAGGGGTGCCGGGACCGCAAAAGCGCCATCCATGGCAGCTCGACAGCGGACATCCATGTCCGCTGACGCCCCGTCACCCCTTAGCCCACCGCCCGGGCCTCTGCAGTGCCAGCGGCAATGCCGCCAGAAATGCCGGAACTCAGGCCTTGCAGGAAACATGACGCCGGTAGGGGCGGGCGTGGGGAGAGGGGGGGGCGGAAAACGCGAGGGAAGGGGGACGAGCCCAAAACCCCCCCCATGGCCTTTTTTTTTTTTCTTACCCCCCCCTTCCCCCACCCC